>CABSQC010000024.1 GCA_902479835.1 uncultured Streptococcus sp.
GATAGCTACCGTTCAGCGGATCTTCCAGCGAACTTGATCCAAGCACAACGTGACTACTTTGGTGCTCACACATACCAACGTAAAGACAAAGAAGGTACCTTCCACTATTCTTGGTACGACGAAAAATAATCTTGCTCTATGGTCAAACGAGTTCTACTAGTAGAAAATGAGAAGCAAATCGCTCGCTTCATTGATTTGGAACTTCAAAAAGAAGGGTACCAAGTTGATGTAGTCGAGGATGGAAAAGTGGGTCTGGCCTTGATTGCTGCGACCAAATATGATCTGATCTTGTTTAATTACGATTTGTCAGATATGTCTGGTGAAACATTCGCAGAGGAAATCAGTCAGATTCGCCCAGCTTCTGTTTTGATTGTTTTGGATAGTCGCGAAAAAATTGCCGAACACGAAAAGAGTATTGAGCGCTTTGCTGTTTCCTATATGGTCAAACCTTTTATTATCAGCGATTTGGTAGATAAGATCACAGCTATTTTTAGAGGACGTGATTATATTGACCAACATTGTAGCCAGATGAAAATTCCAACCTCATACCGCAATTTGCGCATTGATGTGGAACACCATACCGTCTATCGTGGGAAAGACATGATTAGTTTAACCCGCAGAGAGTATGATCTCTTAGCGACTCTGATGGGAAGCAAAGGGGTGGTGACACGAGATCAGTTGTTGGAAAGTGTCTGGAAGTACGAGAGTACAGGTGAGACTAATATTGTGGACGTCTATATCCGTTATCTCCGTGGGAAAATTGATCTACCCGGTCAAAAAAGCTATATTAAGACCGTTCGTGGGATTGGCTATGCCATGCAAGACGCATTAGAATAAAATATTCGAACCCTTAGAGGGTTCGAATATTTTTATGTCTAAAGGGAAACGTTTGCGTTTAAAAAGGATTGGTTTTGAAAAGGATTTGGCTTAAAAAAGATAAAAAAAGATAAAATTTGGAGAAAAAAATGAATGTAAGGCTTTACAAATTTTTAAAATATGGTATACTAGAATCAAATTAAGCGCAAACGTTTTCTCAAAAAACAAAGCCTTAAGCAATATAAGGAGGTTGAATGATGAACAAAGGATCATTCAAAAGTTTATTTAGCTTTGAATTCTGGCAAAAGTTCGGTAAGGCCTTGATGGTCGTTATCGCTGTCATGCCAGCTGCTGGGTTGATGATTTCAATCGGGAAATCAATTCCTATGATCAACCCGAATTTATCTCCACTTGTTATTACAGGTGGGATTCTCGAACAAATCGGTTGGGGGGTTATCGGTAACCTTCACATCCTGTTTGCACTCGCTATCGGTGGTAGCTGGGCCAAAGAGCGTGCTGGGGGCGCCTTTGCGGCTGGTCTCTCTTTCATCTTGATTAACCGTATTACCGGTGCAGTTTTCGGAGTGACATCTGCAATGTTAGCTGATAAATCTGCAACGGTTCACACAATCTTCGGTGGATCAATTAAAGTTGCGGACTACTTTATCAGTGTTCTTGAAGCGCCAGCTCTGAATATGGGGGTATTTGTAGGGATTATCTCAGGTTTTGTTGGAGCAACAGCCTTCAATAAATACTACAACTACCGTAAACTCCCAGAAGCCCTTTCTTTCTTCAATGGGAAACGCTTTGTACCATTCGTTGTTATCGTCCGTTCAGCTGCTACGGCCTTGGTTTTAGCAGCATTGTGGCCAGTAGTTCAATCAGGAATTAATGGATTTGGTGTTTGGATCGCTAACTCCCAATCCACTGCTCCAGTATTGGCACCATTCTTGTTCGGTACCTTGGAACGTCTTCTCTTGCCATTTGGTCTTCACCACATGTTGACCATTCCAATCAACTATACTCAATTGGGTGGTAGCTACCAAGTACTTACAGGTGCTGCCAAAGGAACAACTGTATTTGGACAAGATCCACTTTGGTTGGCTTGGGTAACAGACCTTGTTAACTTGAAGAAAGCAGATCCTAGTCAGTATCAACACTTGCTTAAAGCATACGTACCAGCTCGTTTCAAAGTTGGTCAAATGATCGGATCATTTGGTATCTTGATGGGGGTTGTGGTGGCTATCTACCGCAATGTGGACCCAGATAAAAAAGAAAAATACAAAGGTATGCTTGTTGCAACTGCTCTTGCAACCTTCTTGACAGGTGTTACAGAACCAATTGAATACATGTTCATGTTCATTGCAACACCATTGTACTTGATCTACGCCTTTGTTCAAGGTGCTGCCTTTGCAATGGCTGACTTGGTTCACCTTCGTGTTCACTCATTCGGTTCAATCGAATTCTTGACACGTACTCCAATGGCCATCAACGCTGGTTTGGCACTAGATATCTTTAACTTTGTATGGGTAACAGTCCTCTTTGGATTTATCATGTACTTCATTGCCAACTTCATGATTAAGAAATTCAATTATGCGACTCCAGGACGTAATGGAAACTACGAACAAAATGATGATGCCCCTTCAGGAGATGGTGCAACAGCTGGAGCTGCTACAAGCTCAGCAAGCTCACAAGTCATTAACATCATCAACCTTCTTGGTGGACGTGCGAATATCGTAGATGTTGACGCATGTATGACTCGTCTTCGTGTAACTGTTAAGGACGCTGAAAAAGTCGGTACAGAGGAACAATGGAAAGCAGAAGGCGCTATGGGTCTTGTCATGAAAGGACAAGGTGTCCAAGCGATCTACGGACCTAAAGCTGACGTATTAAAATCTGATATCCAAGACGTTCTTGATTCAGGTGAAGTCATTCCTGAAACACTTCCTAGCCAAATGACAGCAGTTCAAAAAGCTGAAGCAACTTTTAAAGGTGTGACGGATGAAGTGCATTCCGTTGCAGATGGTGAAGTGATTAACATCGAAGATGTGAAAGATCCTGTATTCTCACAAAAAATGATGGGAGACGGATTTGCAGTTGAGCCTGAAAATGGCCACATCGTTTCACCAGTTGCTGGTAAAGTTACTAGCGTCTTCCCAACCAAACATGCCCTTGGTTTGGTAACAGAAAATGGTTTGGAAGTATTGGTTCACATCGGTCTAGATACAGTTAGTCTTGAAGGAAAACCATTTGAGGTTAAAGTTACTGAAGGCCAAACGGTGGCTGCTGGAGACCTCTTGGTAGAAGCAGACCTTGATGCGATCCGTGAAGCAGGTCGTGAAACATCAACTATTGTTGTCTTCACAAATGCAGATGCGATCAAATCAGTTAAGGTCGAACATACTGGTAAATTGGCTGCAAATGCTCCAGTTGCAACAGTAGAATTATAAGAGATATCGGCAAAGAAAACGAGGTTGGGGCAGTGCACCCGGCCTCTTGCCGTTTCTTGATTTGGAGAGAAGGAGAAATCAGGGGATGAAATTTTTAACATTAAATTCCCATAGTTGGATGGAAGAGAATGCTCAGCAAAAATTTGAAACCCTCAAGGAACAAATTTTGGAAGCGCAATATGATGTGATCTGTTTCCAAGAGGTCAATCAAGAAATGGGCTCAGAAGCAGTCGAAACAGATGAGTATTATCAAGCTTTGCCATCAGCTGTAGCCATTCACAAAGATCACTTTGTTCGCGTATTGGTAGAAGAGTTAGCTGCTCAAGGACTCCACTATTATTGGACTTGGGCCTACAACCATATTGGCTATGATCACCTCAATGAGGGTGTAGCGGTTCTTTCGCGTCAACCCTTGAAGGCGGATGAGATTTTAGTATCCAATATGGATGATCCAACGGACTACCATACTCGTCGAGTAGCCGTTGCCCATACAAGTGTAGATGGCAAAGAGATTGCTGTTGCCAGCGTCCATCTTTCTTGGTGGGACAAAGGTTTCCAATTTGAGTGGCCACGCATTGAGAACTACTTCAGCCAAGTAAGCAAACCCTTTATTCTAGCTGGTGATTTCAATAATCCTGCTGGTCAAGAAGGGTATGAGACGATTCTATCCAGTTCCCTTAAGCTTCAAGACAGCTTTATTGAAGCCAAAGAAACAAAGGGGACTTATACTGTAGGCCCTGGAATCGATGGCTGGACAGACAATCAAGTTCCATTGCGAATTGATTACGTCTTTGCAAGTCCAGAATGGGACATCCAGCGTCTACATGTCATTTTTGATGGTCAAAACAAACCCCATGTCAGTGATCACTATGGCTTAGAAGCTGAATTATCACTTTAATATAAACGGAGAGTCGAAAGGAAAACGATTTTATTCAATCGTCCTTCGACTCTTTTTTATGGATCAATGAGGAGCAAGCATAGAGGATTCTCCTGTTCTTCTGCTTTCTTTACGCTTCAATTTATGGTAAAATGAAGTGTTAAAACAGTTTAAGGAGGTAGCAAATGCGTTGTCCAAAATGTGGTGGAAGTAAGTCTAGTGTGGTGGATAGTCGACAAGCTGAAGATGGGAACACCATCCGTCGTCGCAGGGAATGCGAAGAATGCCATTATCGCTTTACTACCTACGAACGAGTGGAAGAGCGGACCCTAGTGGTTGTCAAAAAGGATGGGACACGCGAGCAATTTTCTCGTGATAAAATCTTTAATGGTATTATCCGCTCAGCTCAAAAACGGCCGGTTTCTAGTGACGAAATCGAAGAAATTGTAAACCGGATCGAGCAAAAGGTTCGCAGCCAAAGTGATAATGAAATTAACAGTGAGTATATTGGTTCGTTGGTCATGGATGAGTTAGCAGATTTAGATGAGATCACCTATGTCCGTTTTGCTAGTGTTTACCGGAGTTTCAAGGATGTCGGTGAGTTAGAGACCCTCTTGAAACAAATTACGAAGGGAACCAAGAAGAAAAAGGAAAAATAGATGAAGCCCAATACGCCTTTCGCATTTTTAAAAAATAATCTTCTTCCACCGGCAGGGGCTGCATTGGAGCAGTATTACCTGCCTATTTTGGAGACGGAAACAGTAGCGGTTTATCGTTATCTGCTGGCCTCTTATGATCAGGGTGAAAAACAATATTTGCTTGCTCAAATCCTCAATCATTTGAATATAGGATTTCCACAGTTGCTACTAGCCTTTGATCGCTTAATTGCCATGGGTTTGCTCGATCTCTATGAGGAAGAAGTTGGGATCACCATTCAGTTACATGCTCCTCTTGAGGCAGAACAATTTTTTTCGAATGCTGTTTTCAAACGCTTGCTTGAAAAGAAAATTGGGGAAAAGGCCGTGGAGGATCTGCTCCCAGCACGCTCTTTAGGGACTAGACGGCAAGTTTCCTTCTCGCAAGTCTTTGGACTAGATGCTGGGGAGGCGACCGTTGTTCCAAGTAAGAAACAGCAGTTTGATATGGAGATGTTTAAGCGAATGATGGGGCGTGATGGACTTCGTTTTGCGGATGAAGGAGAAGCAACCCTAGCCCTCTTTGCCATCGCAGAAGAACAACAATGGACCTGGTATGAAACCTATCTCCTAGCAAAAGAAACGGCTGTAGACCGGATTGTCTCTCCAAAGAGAATGAAGCAAAAGTTGGCTCAGGCGAGCCAAGAGCAACCACGCATGTCCTATAGCCGTCAGGAAGAAACTATTCTGAGGGAAGCGAAGGCAAAATCCAGCCTACAATTTCTAGCGGAGATTAAGAAGGCGCGCAATGCGACCATTACGCAGAGCGAACGCAAGACTTTATCCAAGTTAGCTGATCTAGGCTTACTAGATGAGGTGATCAATATTATCTTATTGTTGACCTTTAACAAGACCCAGTCTGCTAATCTCAATGAAAAGTATGCTTTGAAGGTAGGAAATGATTTTTCTTATCAAGGGGTCAACAGTGCAGAACTGGCGATTTTAAAAGTTCGAGAACGCCAGGAACAAGCTAAGGCTCAAGGAAACAAGGGAACGAGTTCTACATCAGCCAAGAGCAAGCACAGCAATGTTCCCAAGTGGAGCCAACCAAACTATCAAAATCAAACCAGTCAAGCAGAAAAGGTGGATCTTGCTAAAGAGAAACAACGCCTGTTAGAAAAACTGAATCAAGGAGGTGAGTAGATGGAAAGTGTAGGTCAAACCATGTCTCACATGAACCGTGCGCGTCAATTTAACTATGAGGATTTGGTCGCACAGATCTTGGCAGACCAAGAAGTTGCTGCCTTTATCAAGGACCAGTCTTTGTCTGAACAAGAAATTCGACGGAGTATTTCAAAATTTAATCAATACATTAGTGAACGCAACCGTTTCTTATTGGGAGATCCGGATTATATTGCCAAAGGTTATAAGCCCATCCTCACCATGAATGAAGGCTATGCGGATGTCGCTTATGAGGAAACGCCAGAGTTAATCGAAGCCCAAAAACGAGCTGCAATCAACCAACGTCTCAACTTGATCAATCTCCCTTCAACCTTGAAAGAAGCGAGTCTAGCCAAGGTAGAGCTCGATGATAAGGGACGATTTGTGGCCTTTGAGGAATTAGCTAATTTTGTAGCTAACTATCCCGAGTATCAAAAGGGAATTTACCTCTATGGTGATTTTGGAGTAGGAAAGAGTTACATGATGGCAGCCCTGGCTCATGATTTATCCGAAAAACGCCAGGCCTCTACCACTCTACTACATTTCCCAAGTTTTGCTATCGATGTCAAAAATGCTATCAGTTCGGGCTTGGTCAAAGAAACCGTAGATCAGGTGAAAAAAGCCGAAATTTTAATTCTCGATGACATCGGTGCGGAACAGATGTCAGCCTGGGTGCGAGACGAAATCTTACAAGTGATTCTACAGCACCGGATGCAGGAAAATCTTCCGACCTTCTTTACCTCTAACTTTAATTTTGAAGAGTTGGAACGGCATTTTGCAACGTCGCGCAATGGTGATGAAACCTGGCAGGCCAAACGTGTCATGGAGCGCGTGAAATTTTTAGCTAAGGAAATCCATTTGGAAGGAGTCAATCGCCGATGAATGAAACCATCCGTTTAATGAATGCTCATTTTTCTGTTCGCCGGTTTAAGGAAGAAGCTATCAAAGAAGCTGACCTCAAGGAAATTTTATCAGCTGGGCAGATGGCATCAAGTTGGAAAAACTTTCAGTCTTATTCTGTGATTGTGGTCAAAAGCAAGGAAAAGAAAGAAGCTCTTTACGACTTGCTTCCTCAAGAAGCGATTCGCCAATCAGATGTCTTTCTCCTCTTTGTTGGAGATTTAAACCGTGCTGAAAAAGCTGTCAAACTTCATGAGCAGGATTTCCATCCTGAAGGGGTGGACAACTTACTGATCACCTCAGTGGATGCGGCTCTAGCAGCTCAAAATACACTATTGGCAGCTGAAAGTCTCGGCTATGGTGGAGTGATTATCGGCATGTTGCGCTACTGTTCAGAAGAAGTCGCAGAACTCTTCCGTCTGCCAGACTATACCTATCCGGTTTTTGGGATTGCCCTCGGAGTACCCAACCAGCAACATGCGGTGAAACCACGTTTGCCATTGGAGCAGGTTGCTTTTGAAGAAGAATACCAAGAACAAGACCTATCAGTTGTGACTGCCTATGACAAGGTTCAGGCAGATTATGCTGGAGCGCGTGCAACCGACAGCTGGAGCGAGCGCCTTGCAGCTCAATTTGGTCAACCTGAACAAGAAGAGACCAAAAAACTACTAGAAAAACACAAACTATTATGAAATGAAGAGAGGCGTTCTTGAACTGAAGTCTCGCCTTTCATTAGAAAAGAGGAAATCATGGCCCTACCAACTATTGCGATTGTAGGCCGTCCCAATGTCGGAAAATCTACACTCTTTAACCGGATTGCCGGTGAGCGGATTTCCATCGTTGAGGATGTAGAAGGAGTCACTCGTGACCGCATTTATGCAACAGCTGAGTGGTTGAATCGAAAATTTAGTATCATCGATACGGGGGGAATTGATGACGTAGATGCCCCATTTATGGAGCAAATCAAGCATCAGGCAGAAATTGCCATGGACGAAGCAGATGTGATCGTCTTTGTTGTTTCTGGAAAAGAAGGGATCACGGATGCGGATGAATATGTCACACGTATCTTGTATAAGACCCATAAACCGGTTATTCTTGCAGTCAACAAGGTGGATAACCCAGAGATGCGCAATGATATCTATGACTTTTATGCCTTAGGACTGGGCGAGCCACTACCGGTATCCTCTGTCCACGGGATCGGAACTGGGGATGTTCTCGATGCCATCATCGAAAATCTTCCGAATGACACAGAAGAAGAAAATCCAGATATCATCAAATTTAGCTTGATTGGTCGTCCAAATGTTGGGAAATCAAGCTTGATCAATGCGATCCTTGGAGAAGACCGGGTCATCGCAAGCCCTGTTGCTGGAACCACACGGGATGCTATCGATACCCATTTTACCGATGCAGATGGCCAAGAATTTACCATGATCGATACAGCTGGTATGCGCAAGTCCGGTAAAATCTATGAAAACACTGAGAAATATTCTGTTATGCGTGCCATGCGTGCCATCGACCGTTCAGATGTGGTTTTGATGGTCATTAATGCCGAAGAAGGAATTCGGGAGTATGATAAGCGGATCGCTGGCTTTGCTCATGAAGCTGGTAAAGGTATGATCATTGTTGTCAACAAATGGGATACCATTGAAAAAGACAACCATACCATGAAGCAGTGGGAAGATGACATTCGCGATCAATTCCAATACCTTTCTTATGCACCAATTGTCTTTGTCTCTGCCCTGACCAAACAACGTTTGCACAAGTTGCCAGAGATGATCAAGCAGATTAGCGAGAGTCAAAATACGCGGATTCCTTCAGCTGTCTTGAACGATGTGATTATGGATGCCATTGCCATTAATCCAACGCCGACCGACAAAGGAAAACGCCTCAAGATCTTCTATGCGACACAAGTGGCAACTAAACCACCAACCTTTGTGGTTTTTGTCAATGAAGAAGAGCTGATGCACTTCTCTTATCTTCGTTTCTTGGAAAACCAGATTCGAAAAGCCTTTGTCTTTGAAGGCACTCCGATCCATTTGATCGCGCGAAAACGGAAGTAGGGAATATGCGGAAAATAACTGTTTTTTATAATTTTTTTTGTTACTAGCCTAATCATTATTTTCTTAACAGCTTGTCAGTCGACGCGTCAAGAAAAATATCAGGGGTCTTATGGAAATGGTGATGAGACGACTATTCTAACTGTAAAAAACAATGAGATTCTTAAGACGGAGCTCTGGAAAGAACTGCCCGATATTGATGCTTCTGATTCATTAGCATTTAACTCAGCCAAGGATAGTTTGCTTGAAAATTATGGTCATATCAAGGGAATGGACTATTCTGTTGAAAAATCTAAATCAGGCCATTTGCAGATCCATATAGTGACAGATTTTTCAAAATTGGACATAAAAACTTGGAACAAAGTTTTTATGTCCAATAAAAAATTAAAGGACTTAACTGACTATAATAAAACGAAAAAAACGATAGAAGAAAATGGGATGGTCAAGGTTCGATA
>CABSQC010000025.1 GCA_902479835.1 uncultured Streptococcus sp.
CGTGCAAGCTATGCAGCGAATGGCGGGTGATTTTGTTGCTGAGCAAACAAACTCAACCGTTCATTTGCCGGACGATAGTATGAAGGGGCGGATTATCGGTCGTGAAGGTCGCAATATTCGTACCTTTGAGAGTTTGACAGGTGTCGACGTGATTATTGATGATACGCCTGAAGTGGTGACCTTGTCAGGGTTTGATCCGATTCGTCGTGAAATCGCCCGTATGACAATGGAGAGCCTTCTCAAAGATGGTCGGATCCATCCAGCCCGCATCGAAGAGCTGGTTGAGAAGAACCGCCAGGAAATTGACAACCGGATTCGTGAATACGGTGAGGCGGCTGCCTATGAAATCGGTGCGCCAAACCTCCATCCAGATTTGATGAAAATCATGGGACGGTTGCAATTCCGTACTTCTTATGGTCAAAACGTTTTGCGTCACTCCATTGAAGTTGCTAAACTTTCTGGTATTATTGCTAGCGAGTTGGGTGAAAATGCTACCTTGGCACGACGTGCAGGATTCTTACATGATATCGGTAAAGCGATTGACCGTGAAGTGGAAGGAAGTCACGTCGAGATTGGAACTGAATTGGCACGGAAGTACAAGGAACATCCAGTGGTTGTCAATACTATTGCCAGTCACCATGGTGACGTGGAACCAGAAAGTGTCATTGCAGTCATTGTCGCTGCAGCGGATGCCTTGAGTGCAGCTCGACCTGGAGCACGAAGTGAGTCACTTGAAAGCTACATCAAACGCTTGCAAGATCTTGAAGAAATTGCGAATAGTTTTGAAGGAGTTAAGACAAGTTTCGCCCTTCAAGCGGGTCGTGAAATCCGTATTATGGTTAGCCCTGAGGCAATTAAGGATGATAAAGTGACGATCTTGGCTCATGATATTCGTGAGAAAATCGAATCTAATCTTGAATATCCTGGAAACATTAAGGTTACCGTTATTCGAGAATTGCGTGCAGTCGATTACGCAAAATAAACAAAAAGCTTGAGATCTAGCATCTCAAGCTTTTTGAATGAAAAAATCAGTTGAAAATTAGGCCGATTTTTGTTACACTAGATAGAAAGACATTGAAGGAGAAATCATGGCGGATCGTGGCTTATTAATCGTATTTTCTGGCCCTTCGGGGGTTGGAAAAGGAACGGTTAGACGAGAAATTTTTGAAAACTCGGACAATCAGTTTCAGTATTCTGTATCGATGACGACGCGTGCACAACGTCCAGGTGAAGTGGATAGTGTCGACTATTTTTTCCGTACACGTGAAGAATTTGAAGATTTGATCCGTCAAGGGCAAATGTTGGAGTACGCTGAGTACGTTGGAAATTACTATGGGACTCCTTTAACCTATGTGAATGAAACCTTGGACAAGGGAATCGATGTATTCCTTGAAATTGAAGTTCAGGGTGCACTTCAAGTAAAGAAGAAAGTTCCAGATGCAGTTTTTATTTTCTTAACTCCGCCTGATTTGGATGAATTGCAAGATCGATTAGTAGGTCGCGGGACAGATAGTGCAGAAGTCATTGCGCAACGGATTGAAAAAGCAAAAGAAGAAATCGCCATGATGCGTGAATATGACTACGCCATTGTGAACGACGAGGTTCCTCTTGCTGCTGAGCGTGTCAAACGTGTGATCGAAGCAGAGCATTTCCGTGTAGACCGTGTCATTGGCCATTATCTGGATATGTTGCCAAAAACACAAACTATTGTGAAGAGATAAATAATTAGAAATTAGGTATAGGAATATGATGTTAAAACCTTCTATTGATACGTTGCTTGACAAAGTACCATCAAAATATTCATTGGTCATTCTTGAGGCAAAACGGGCCCACGAATTGGAAAGTGGTGCAGTACCAACTCAAGAATTCCAATCAGTTAAATCAACATTGCAAGCGCTTGAAGAAATCGAGTCTGGAAACGTAGTTGTTCACCCGGATCCAGAAGCAAAACGTGAAGCGCTTCGTCGTCGGATTGAAGCAGAGCGGATTCGCAAAGAAGAAGAAGAGCGCAAAATTAAGGAACAAATTGCCAAAGAAAAAGAAGATGGTGAAAAAATTTAAGGTTGGGGCTTCTCAATCTTATTTTTTGCTATTTAAAGGGTTCCGTGATAAAGTAAAGCTCATATGATAGAGGCTGGAGGTGAAAAAGTGATAGCAAAAGTCATCGTAGATGTCCCATTGATGCAGACAGATAAACCCTACTCTTATCAGATTCCATCAGAATTTGAGGATATGGTGGAGGCAGGTATGCGAGTTCATGTCCCCTTTGGTAAAGGGAATCGCCTCATTCAAGGGATTGTGGTAGATGTTTTAGAAGAGGCAGACACAAGCGAGGAATTAAAAGCGATTGTGGAGGTCTTGGATTACACTCCGGTCTTAAATCAAGAGCAGTTCTGGTTGGCAGATCAATTACGAAAAAGTGTTTTTTCTTATAAGATCACGATTTTAAAAACCATGCTTCCTTCTCTCCTCAATTCGAGTTATGATAAGATTTTGTATCCTCAACCTTCTTTAGATTCCACTCTCAAAGTGAAACTTTTTGGTGAAAAAAATGAAGTTTCTTTTTCTTCTCTGGATGCGGCCGATCAAGCCCAAGTGATGCGGTTGGTCAGAAAAGGAGATTTGGTACTTGAATACAAGGCCAAGGATAAGAAACAAATTAAAACAGAAAAATGGTATCGCGTTAACCAGGAAGGATTAAAAGAACTTCAACCATCAGCGAGAGCTAAAAAAAGGCTAGCATTGAAAGAGCGCCTGTTACTAGAGCAAGGGGAGCAACCCTTAGCAGGATTGTATCAGGATTTTTCACGAGAAGTAGTGGCTTATTTTATTGATCAGGGTGTTTTAGAAATTACAGAACGAGAAGTGAATCGGGCGGCTGCATATTATGAAGGCAAAGAGCAGACCCAGGCTCTGCTTTTAAATTCAGAGCAAGCAAAAGCTGTCGAAACAGTAGTTTCTCAAATTGGGAAAACATCAAAGCCTTTTTTATTAGAAGGTGTGACTGGAAGTGGGAAAACAGAAGTTTATCTGCAGATTATTCAGGAAGTTCTAAATAAGGGAAAAACAGCTATCATGTTGGTCCCTGAAATTTCCCTGACACCACAGATGACAGACCGTTTTATTTCGCGTTTTGGTCAGGAAGTAGCCATTCTACACTCGGGTTTATCAAACGGTGAGAAGTATGATCAATGGCGGAAAGTTGAACGTGGGGAGGCTAAGGTAGTCGTTGGAGCGCGCTCAGCCATCTTTGCTCCTTTAAAAAACATCGGAGCCATCATCATTGATGAGGAGCACGAGGCATCCTATAAACAAGATAGTAATCCGCGCTACCACGCAAGGGAAGTCGCAGTCTTAAGGGCTCAGTACAATCAAGCAGTCTTGCTTCTTGGATCTGCCACCCCAAGTCTAGAATCACGGGCTCGTGCAACAAAAGGAGTTTATGAATTAATTCGTCTCACCCAGCGGGCCAATCCGGCAGCCAAAATTCCAGAAGTTAAAGTCGTTGATTTCCGTGATTATATTGGCCAAAATGAAGCTGGTAACTTCACTCCGGTTCTAGTGGAAGCTATTGCTGATCGCTTGCAGAAAAAAGAGCAGGTTGTCTTGATGTTGAACCGCCGTGGTTATTCCAGCTTTGTCATGTGTCGCGAGTGTGGAACTGTAGATACTTGTCCCAATTGTGACATCTCACTGACCCTCCACATGGATACTAAAACCATGAACTGTCATTATTGTGGCTATAGTAAAGCGATTCCTCGACACTGTCCAAATTGCCAAAGTCCTTCCATTCGTTATTACGGGACAGGAACGCAAAAAGCCTATGATGAATTACAAGAGATCTTTCCTGAAGCTAAAATTCTGCGCATGGATGTGGATACCACTCGAAAAAAAGGGAGCCACGCAGCGATATTAGATGCTTTCGGGAATGGAGAAGCGGATATTTTGTTAGGGACGCAAATGATTGCGAAGGGCTTGGATTTTCCAAATGTGACGTTAGTGGGTGTCTTGAATGCGGATACTTCTTTAAATTTACCGGATTATCGATCCTCAGAGCGAACCTTTCAACTCTTGACTCAGGTGGCAGGAAGGGCCGGACGAGCAGAGAAAGAAGGAGAGGTTATCATTCAGAGCTACAACCCCAATCATTATGCGATTCGATTTGCCAAAGACCAAGATTATGAAGGTTTTTTTGCCTATGAAATGCAGATTCGCCGGCAGCTGGGCTATACGCCTTATTACTTCACAGTTGGGTTAACCCTATCCCATAAGAGTGAGGAAATTGTGATGGAGAAGTCACATCAGGTCATGGAAATTCTCCGATCTGGCTTATCTGATCAGGTCCAAATCTTAGGACCAACACCTAAACCAATTGCACGCACACATAATTTGTATCATTATCAAATCATTGTGAAATATCGTTTCGAAGAAGGCATGACTCAGGTCTTGAATCAAATCTTAGAATTTACACAAGAAAGAGGCAACCAAGATCTACGTGTCAGTATTGATAATGAACCTCAAAGTTTTATGTAAGGAAGAAAGAAATGACAAAATTAATTTTTATGGGAACGCCTGATTTTTCAGCGACGGTTTTAAAGGGATTGTTAGCAGATTCGCGCTATGAAATTTTGGCAGTTGTGACGCAACCAGACCGCAAAGTAGGTCGCAAAAAAGAGATTCGAATGACCCCAGTGAAGCAGGTAGCTTTGGAACATCAACTACCGGTTCTTCAGCCAGAGAAATTATCGGGTAGTCCAGAAATGGAAACTCTCTTATCCCTAGATGCAGATGGAATTGTGACCGCTGCTTTTGGACAATTTTTACCGACAAAATTGTTGGAGAACTTCCAATTTGCGGTGAATGTCCACGCGTCTTTATTGCCTAAATATAGAGGTGGGGCTCCCATTCACTATGCCCTGATCAATGGTGATGAAGAAGCTGGAGTTACAATTATGGAAATGGTCAAGGAAATGGATGCCGGAGACATGATTGCAGCTCGTTCTCTCCCAATTTTAGATGAGGACAATGTGGGAACTTTGTTTGAAAAATTGGCTGTCCTTGGACGTGACTTACTCCTAGATACTTTGCCAGCTTACCTGGCAGGGGAGATCAAGCCAAGTCCACAAGATCCAAGTTTGGTCACATTTTCACCGAATATTTTACCGGAAGAAGAGGTTTTGGACTGGACCAAAACCAATCGCCAAGTCTTTAATCAGATCCGAGGGATGAATCCTTGGCCAGTTGCTCATACGTTATTAAATGGTCAGCGCTTTAAAGTTTATGAAGCAGAGCTATGCGAAGGAAATGGAAATCCAGGAGAAGTGATTGCTTTGACCAAAAAAGAGTTGGTGGTCGCTGCAGGAGAAGGCGCGCTGTCCCTCAAAGTTGTGCAGCCGGCAGGAAAACCAAAAATGTCCACCACAGACTTTTTGAATGGCGCTGGCCGTCAATTGAAAGTAGGAGATCACTTTGGAAGTTAAACAAATGAATGCGCGTGAACAGATTGTTCGAGTGCTAGAAGAGGTTTTTGAGCAGGGAGCTTATTCTAATATTGCCCTAAATCAAGCGTTAGAATACTCTCAACTTTCAGATAAAGATAGAAGCTTTGTTACGGAAGTTGTTTACGGTACTGTCGCACGGAAGATAACACTCGAATGGTATCTCGCCCACGTGATTGAAGACCGGACGAAATTAGATCCTTGGCTCTATTATCTTTTGATGATGAGTTTGTATCAACTTGTCTATTTAGACCGCATTCCCGATCATGCCATCGTCAATGAAGCTGTCCAGATAGCAAAACGTCGTAAAGAAGGCAGTGAGAAGTTTGTCAATGCTATTCTTAGAAAGCTCCTCCGCGAGGGGCTACCAGCTATTGATACGATCAAGCGAAAGAACAAACGTTATTCGGTAGAGTATTCCCTACCTGTATGGTTGATCAAAGCATTGATCGAAGAATACGGTGAAGAACGTGCTTGCGCTATTTTTAAGAGTCTCTATCAGCGTAATAAATCCAGTATTCGTGTGATTGATCTGGACGAAAAAGAAGAGTTGGCTCAGCTGCTCGAAGCAACCTCCTCTCTACTTGCTTCGTCCGCTCTCGTGAAAGAGCAGGGACATTTTGCGGCGCACTCCTTGTTTAAAGAAGGGTGCATTACTATTCAAGACGAGTCCAGCCAATTGGTGGCACCGGCTTTGGATTTGCAAGGAGATGAGTGGGTTTTAGATGCCTGTGCGGCGCCAGGTGGAAAGACGACCCACCTGGCTTCTTATCTCACAACTGGGAAAGTCACAGCCTTGGATCTCTATGACCATAAGCTCAAATTGATTCAAGAAAATGCTAATCGGCTCCATGTTGCGGACAAAATTTTGACAAAGAAGTTAGATGCGACAAAAGTCTTTGAAACATTTGGACCTGATGCTTTCGATAAAATTTTGGTGGATGCGCCTTGTTCAGGGATTGGTTTGATACGGAGAAAGCCTGATATCAAGTACAATAAAGAGAGTGCAGATTTTGTATCTTTACAAGCTATTCAATTGGCCATTCTGGATAGTGTTTGTCAAAGTGTGCGTAAAGGTGGTATAATAGTGTACAGTACGTGTACAATTATGGGCAAAGAGAATTTTGAAGTAGTGGACCAATTTTTGAAAGACCATCCAAATTTCGAACAAGTCCCATTGGATCACGAAAGAAAAGATATTCTTAAAAATGATTGTATCCTTATTACACCCGAATTATATGGAAGCGACGGCTTCTTTATCAGTCGTTTTAAGAGAATCTCATAATATCAGGAGGAAACTGACAGTATGGATATGACGATCTTAACCGATGTAGGTCAAAGACGGACAAATAACCAAGACTATGCAAATCAATATACAAACAAGGCAGGAAAACCGATGGTTTTACTTGCTGATGGTATGGGAGGACACCGTGCCGGAAATATTGCTAGTGAAATGGCAGTCACAGACCTAGGTGCGGCTTGGGTTTCTTCTGAGATCGAGACGGTTAATCAAGTACGGGAATGGTTTGCAGAACATTTAGAAGCTGTGAACCGTCGGATCCATTTAGCTGGGCAAGATGATGAGCACAAAGGAATGGGAACGACATTGGAAGCCTTGGCTTTTGTAGAAGGACAAGTGATTTATGCTCATGTTGGAGATTCGCGGATTGGCCTCATTCGTCAGGGCGAATATCAGCAGTTGACCAGTGATCATTCTCTTGTAAATGCTCTTTTGCGAGCAGGTCAAATCACAGAGGAAGAAGCAGCCCATCATCCTCAACGTAACATCATCACTCAGTCCATTGGCCAAAAAGATGAGTTGGAGCCGGATTATGGTTTGGTGACGGTTGAAGCAGATGATTATATTTTGATCAATAGTGACGGTTTAACTAATATGATTGGTCCGGATGAAATCAGAGATATTGTCTTGAGTGATGTTTCACTAGAAGAAAAAGCTCAAACCTTGATTCGTTTTGCCAATAATGCTGGAGGCTTGGATAATATCACCGTTGTACTGCTCCACTTTACTGAGGAGGACGCAGCATGATTCAAATCGGCAAAATTTTTGCCGGGCGATATAAAATCATCCAACAAATTGGACGCGGCGGGATGGCAGATGTTTATCTTGCGCGTGATTTGATTTTAGATGGGGAAGAAGTTGCAGTCAAGGTACTGCGTACGAATTACCAGACGGATCCCATTGCAGTTGCGCGTTTTCAGCGTGAAGCAAAGGCGATGGCAGAGCTGGACCATCCAAATATCGTTCGGATTACAGACATTGGCGAAGAAGAAGGACAACAATACCTTGCAATGGAATATGTTGCAGGTTTAGACTTGAAACGCTATATCAAAGAAAATGCTCCTTTATCAAATGAAGAAGCTGTTCGTTTGATGGGGCAGATCCTTCTAGCTATGCGTCTTGCCCATACGCGTGGCATTATCCATAGAGATTTAAAACCACAGAATGTCCTCTTGACACCAGATGGAACAGCAAAAGTTTCAGACTTTGGGATTGCAGTGGCCTTCGCAGAGACTAGTTTGACTCAGACCAACTCGATGTTGGGGTCGGTTCATTATTTGTCCCCTGAGCAGGCGCGCGGTTCAAAAGCTACGGTGCAAAGTGACATCTACGCGATGGGGATCATTTTCTATGAGATGTTGACAGGACACATTCCTTATGATGGAGATAGTGCAGTTACAATCGCTTTGCAGCATTTTCAAAAGCCACTCCCATCTATTCGGGAAGAGAATAAGAATGTTCCACAAGCTTTAGAAAATGTGGTGATCAAAGCGACAGCTAAAAAACTGACGGATCGCTATAAATCAGTGGCAGAGATGTATGTGGACCTTTCAAGTTGCTTGTCCTACGAGAGAAGAAATGAGAAAAAACTGATTTTTGAAGATCAATCGAAAGCTGATACAAAGACTCTTCCAAAAGTGAGTCCAACTCCAAAGACGGCTCCTGTTCCAATCTCTGAGGTACGCAGTGAAATCAGTTCGGTAGATCCTAATCGACCATTATCTGACCAGCAGACAATGGCACCAAGTAAAAAGCCAAGAAGACGCTTGCGGGCGCGCTACAAGGTATTGTTTGTTGCCATTGCACTAGTTCTTGCAGCCTTTACTTTCTTGTTGTATATGAGCCCAGCCAATAAAACAGTTCCAGATGTTTCCGGCAAAACCATTGCCGAAGCTAGAGCGGTTATTGAGGGACAAGACCTTCAAGTCGGTGAAGAGAAAGAAGAGTACAGTGATTCGGTTGCAGAAGGCTATGTGATTCGGACCAATCCAAATGCAGGTGCTCAAAAGAAAGAACAAAGTCGCATTGATTTGATTGTTTCAAAAGGTCCAAATAGTTTTGAAATGCCAAACTATGTAGGAGAAACACGAGCTAAAGCAGAGGAAGATCTGAAAAATACTTATAAAGTATCAAGCAAAATGATCACGATTGAAGAAGTTGAGACCTTCGATTATGCTGCAGGGACAGTTCTTGAACAAACTCCAGCTCCAGGAGAGCAATATTCTCTGAATTCAAAAACCAAGATTGTTTTGAAAGTAGCGAAAGAAACGACTTCAATTGAAATGCCAAACTATGTTGGATCAACTTATGATTTTGCTAGAAGTAATTTGATTG
>CABSQC010000026.1 GCA_902479835.1 uncultured Streptococcus sp.
TTCCAAAAATCGAAAAGAAAGAAACCCGCTATGTCTTATCAGCCGTTGGGCAGGAGGATGAATACTCTGGTCAATTCTTGTGGACCCTGCGCATTCGTCGCTTGCCAGACGAGCGCTCTTATGTGATCAGAGATGTGCTAGCTTTTTTGCAGACCCTTCAGAAAGAAGTCCACTTTGCAATTGGCAAAAGTTACTATGAACCTATTTCTTACTTAGAATTTGATGGACCTAGTCAGGATGTGATCAATTTCCTACAAGGCTTGGTCACAGATAGTGGATCAAAAGAGCAAGATTTCTTTCCCAATGCTGGGCGCCATCTTTATTTTCCACCGACTCTATTTGAAGAAGCTGTAGAATTACTAATGAATTTGGATTCCTTCCTCTTGCAATATAGCTTGTATGATTTTTCTGAAGTCTATTTTCAGGATGTCCATGGGGAGGAAGATCTCTTTCATTTTCAGGTGGAAGACCATGGTGATTTTTACGAATTGATCATTACTGAGCCACAAGTGAAGGTTGTCGAGTCTGCTGTTTACCTGTTTCGAAATGGTGTCTTCTATCACCTGACGCCCCAACAGCGGACCCTATGGAAGGCTATCCAGGATCTTCCAATGGACCAGGATCGCAAAAAACGCCTGCATTTTGATCCAACGGACCAGACCAAACTTTCCTATAGTTTAAAAGAGTTTAAAAAACTGGGGCAAATAACAGCACCGACGAGCTTTCTAATCCATGATTTCACTCCAGAATTTCATTTTGATTTGGCACAGGACCAGACTGTTTTACTAGATGTAGTCTTTCAATACGAAGATCGTGCGGTGACCACGCGTGAGGAGCTTCTCAATCTTCCTTATTCCAGTGATTTTGATAAGGAACAAGAAGTCTTTGCAACCATGCTAGCAGCAGGTTTTACGGATGATTTTTCTTCTCAAAGAAGTCCTTTATCAAGTGAGCAAATCTATCCATTCTTTCACAAACAGATCCCGACTTTTGAAACTTTAGGAGAGGTTGTCCTCTCTGATAGCCTTTTAGATCTTTATCAAGTGGAGCGTCCAAAAATTGATGTTAAAACCAATGGCAGTCTACTGGAGATTGGCTTCGACTTTGAAAGTGTGGATCCAGCTGAAGTGGACCAGGTCCTCAAAGCACTGGTAGGGCAAGAAGATTATTTTGTCAGCCATACAGGGAAAGTTCTTGTCTTTGATGAAGAAACCAAGAAGATCAGTCGCGCTTTAGCAGATCTGCGCGCTAAGATGAGCAAGGGTGGGAAACTACAAGCCCGTCGGATTGCTGCTTATCAGCTATCTGATTTGTTGGCAGATCAAGACAATGTTCATTTTTCAGAAGAATTTCAAAATTTGGCTCATGATCTGACTCATCCAGAAGATTACCAACTTCCTCAGATGACAATCCAAGCAACCCTAAGGGATTATCAAGAGATCGGGGTCAAATGGTTCTCCATGCTAAATCATTATGGTTTTGGTGGTGTTTTAGCGGATGATATGGGGCTTGGGAAAACCCTACAGACCATTTCCTTTTTGACCAGTGTTGCAAAAAAAGAAACTAAAATCTTGATTCTAGCTCCGTCTAGTCTCATCTACAACTGGAAACAAGAATTTTCAAAATTTGCTCCTCAGATGGAAGTGGCAGTCGTTTACGGCCTCAAGCAACATCGCGATGAACTCATTGCAACCAATCCTCAGGTAGTCATTACGAGTTACGCCTCTTTCCGTCAGGATGTGGAGGAATACCAGAAAAATCAATATGAATACCTAATTCTAGATGAAGCTCAGGTCATGAAAAATGCCCAAACCAAGATTGCCCAACACTTACGTGGCTTTGAGGTTCCGCATGTGTTTGCCCTATCTGGGACACCGATTGAAAATCATGTGGGTGAACTCTGGTCCATTTTCCAAATTGTCCTTCCAGGGCTCTTCCCAGCTAAAAAAGAATTTCAAAAATTGAGTCCTGAGACCATTGCACGATTTGTCAAACCTTTTGTCATGAGACGGAAAAAAGATGAAGTGCTCCAAGAATTACCGGACTTGATTGAAACAACCTACCACAATGAGTTGGATGAAAGCCAAAAAACGATCTATTTGGCTCAATTAAAACAAATTCAAGATCGGGTTCGAAGCTCTAGCGAGGAAGAACTAAATCGGAGTAAGGTGGAAATTCTCTCGGGTCTCATGCGCCTTCGCCAAATCTGTGATACCCCCGCCCTCTTTATGGAAGACTATCAGGGAGATAGTGGGAAATTGGAGAGCCTTCGAGATCTTTTGGGTCAAATCAAGGATGGCGAACACCGGGTTTTGATCTTCTCTCAATTTAGAGGCATGCTGGATATCCTAGAGCAGGAGATTGACCAGCTTGGCATGACCTCCTTTAAAATCACAGGTTCTACTCCCGCTAAAGATCGACAAGAAATGACCAATGCTTTTAATGCAGGTGAGCGCCATGCTTTTCTCATTTCTCTGAAGGCTGGAGGGGTTGGATTGAACCTCACTGGTGCCGATACGGTCATCTTAGTCGATTTGTGGTGGAATCCTGCAGTGGAAGACCAGGCTATTGGCCGTGCTCACCGAATGGGTCAGGAACAAAATGTTGAAGTTTACCGCATGATCACCCGTGGAACGATTGAAGAAAAAATCCAGGAACTCCAAGCATCTAAAAGACACTTGGTCTCAACGATTCTAGATGGAACGGAAACACGATCTAGTTTATCGGTTGAGGAAATTCGTGAGATTCTTGGAATTCAGTCAGAATAGCTTGAAAAATTCTGTGAATAGTTTATAATTAATGGAGTGTCGAAAGGAAGAAAGCATGACAGAAAAATATTTTCCTCAAGTAGGGGATAATGAGTTGATGTTAACAGAGATGCCCCACATGAACCTGTATGATGAAACAGACTTGATTAGTAACATTACAGGCGACTATGTGGATAAAAATTATTTGGAATGGCAACCGATTGCTGAAAATACCAAACCCAAGCATCCCTATCATCAACCATTAGAAGAGCCCCTACCAAAAAGACGGCCAGTAAGAAAACCTGATTTTAAAGAACCGATTGATAAAAAAAATCCTGCCAATCGTTATGCAGAGGAAGCTAGAGAGCGTGCGCGTGAAGATTTGAAAAAGAAACGTACAGCTCCCTACCTGACTACAGAGCTAGTGGCTACCACAAGTAAGCGGAAAAAACCGTTTATTTCAGAACGAAAACCTGGCCAGCCAACAGCACCTTTCCAAAAGGAAAACCCGGGCGAATTGTTGAAATATAGCAAACGCTTGCGTCAGGATCAGTTGATCCTTGCTGAGTTCGAATCTGCAGAAGAACCAGAAGTCGCAGAACCTACTGAAAAGAAAAACAATTATGATTTCTTAAAGACCAGCCAAATATACAATAACGATCAGCACAAGTTGAAACCACAGCCGATCAAGCAAGAATTGGATTTAACCCATCTAGATCAAGAATAAGGAGAATACATGTCTAACACATACCATTTTATTGGAATTAAAGGAGCAGGGATGAGTGCTTTAGCTCTCATGCTTCACCAAATGGGACATACAGTTCAGGGGTCAGATGTTGAAAAGTATTACTTTACGCAACGTGGCTTGGAACAAGCAGGAATTCAAATTTATCCATTTGATGTGAAAAATTTGGAAGGCGACAAGATCCTCATTGCCGGGAATGCTTTCCGTCCAGATAACAATGTGGAAATTGCTTATGCAGATGAGCATGGCCTAACCTATAAACGCTACCATGAATTCCTTGGTGAATTTATGCGTGACTTCGTCAGCATGGGGGTTGCCGGAGCACACGGAAAAACCTCAACAACAGGGATGCTTTCTCACGTCTTATCAAATATCACTGATACCAGTTATTTGATTGGTGACGGGACAGGTCGTGGCTCTGCTGCAGCTAAATACTTTGTTTTTGAATCAGATGAGTATGAACGCCACTTTATGCCTTACCATCCTGAATACAGCATCATCACCAATATTGACTTTGACCATCCAGACTATTTCACAAGTTTAGAAGATGTCTTTAATGCCTTTAACGATTATGCTAAACAAATCAGTAAGGGACTTTTCATCTACGGGGAAGACAAAGAATTGCGTCGGATTACCTCATCAGCACCAATTTATTACTATGGTTTTGACAAAGAGAATAATGATTTTGTAGCAAGCAACTTGCTTCGCTCAACAACAGGTTCAACCTTCAATGTTCATTTCCGTGGAGAAGATTTGGGGCAATTCCATATTCCAACATTTGGTCGTCACAACATCATGAATGCCACAGCTGTCATTGGCTTGCTTCATATTGCAGGATTTGACTTAAATTTGGTCCGCGAGCATTTGAAGACCTTTGCTGGAGTGAAACGCCGCTTCACTGAAAAAGTAGTCAATGGAACAGTCATCATTGATGACTTTGCGCACCATCCAACGGAAATTATTGCAACCTTGGATGCGGCCCGTCAAAAATACCCAAGTAAAGAAATCGTAGCCATTTTCCAACCACATACCTTTACACGGACCATTGCCTTGTTAGATGAATTTGCAGAAGCGTTGAATCAAGCAGATGCTGTTTACTTGGCACAGATCTATGGTTCTGCACGGGAAGTCGATCACGGAGATGTGAAGGTTGAAGATTTGGAAGCAAAAATTGTCAAACGTTCAGCGATTATTACAGCTGAGAATGTTTCTCCTCTTCTTGATCATGACAATGCGGTCTATGTCTTTATGGGAGCTGGAGATATTCAAACCTATGAATACTCATTTGAGCGTTTATTATCTAGTTTGACGCATAGTGTACAATAAGAGATGATTGAGTCTGGAATCGATTGGTTCCAGACTCAAATTTATCTGTCCACTGAAGGAGTATGAGATGAGGAAAGCAGGATGATGATTCGATCAATCACCCCAGCTGATCAAGAACAGTTGCTGTTGCTAGAAGAAGAACTTCATGACAATGAAGAAAAGAAGCACAAGGCCACTCTTGAGGAAGCGCTAGGTTCGAAGGGAGCCATTTCTTTGCTTGCAGAGCAGGCGGGGGATGCTGTGGCTTACTTGTTGGCGACAGAAGACCAGCCTTTAAAAGGAGACCTAATTGTATTGCGATTAGCAGTGAGACCAGCCTTTCAAGGTCAAGGTTATGGTTCTATTTTGATCGCTGCTTTAAAGGATCTAGCTGTTCAAATGGAAAAGAAAGCCATTTGGATCGATTGCCCAGAAAACTTACTATCTTATTTTGCCCAGCAAGGATTCCGGGATGAAGCTGAGTCTGATCGAGGTGTCCATATGGTTTGGGAACGATAGGAGGGGTAAATGATGAAAGAAAAGATTCACATTAGACAGGCAGAGCTGCAGGATTTGGATGCCATCGAGCGCATTGAGCTTGAGAATTTCTCAGAAGAAGAAGCGATTGCGCGTGAGATTTTAAAAGATCACATTGAAAAGATTCAAACGACATTTCTTGTAGCAGAGTGCCAAGGTCAGATTTTAGGCTATTTAGAAGGACCTGTTAGACCAGAGCGCTATTTGATCGATTCCTCTTTTTCAGAGGTTGAAGATCTAAGCCAGTTAGAAAAGGGCTTTATTTCCATTACGAGTCTATCCATTGCTAAAGAAGCCCAAGGACTTAGAGTGGGAACCCTTTTGCTTGAAGCGATGAAAGAGATTGCGTTGAAAGATAATCGTCAAGGAATCAATTTGACCTGTCATGATTATTTGATTCCTTATTACGAAAAGCAAGGATTTACCAATGAGGGGCTTTCAGAATCCCAATATGCGGGTGAAGTTTGGTACAATCTGGTCTGGGAAAATGAAAACCTTGATTAAATAGGTATTTTGAAGAAGAAGGGCGATTTGTATTGCTTTTCTAAATCTTTTAAGATATAATATTAAGGATTATGATGAGGGAGGTCAATTATTTGACTGATAAATCACAAGACAGTGAGAAGTTATTAAGCTTCAAAGAGCAGATCCTCAGAGACTTAGAAGAGGCAAATGAGCAACTTCTAAAGATCGAAAAAGAGTATGATCTACCTGATCGAAGCATTGAAACCCCTTCTTCACTGAAAGAGGAGGAAGAAGCAACACCACCTCCAAAAGAAGAAGCTGTTGTGGCTTCCACAGAAATACCCGTGGAGCCAGAAAAGGCGACTCCTGCTGTAGAAGAAAAGAGTGAGTTCACAAAGCCTGCTCCAAAAGAACCAAGTCAGGAACCGGTAGAGGAAAGCTTATCGCGCTCTTCTCGTAACCAGCGCCAACAAAAACAAAAGAAACAAAATAAAATCGCTAAGCGAATTGTGCGGACAGTGGTCAGCCTTTTGCTGATTGTGATCGTGGCTACAGGGATCTTTGCAGCGACCTATATCCATTCAGCTGTCAAGCCAATGGATAAAAATGCAACAGAATTCGTGACGGTTGAGATTCCAGCGGGTTCAAGTAATCGTGAGATTGGCGCGATCCTTGAGAAAAAAGGACTCGTGAAAAATGGTCAGTTCTTTAACTACTATACCAAGTTCAAGAACTATAGCAATTTTAAATCCGGTTATTTCAACCTTCAAAAGAGCATGGATTTAGAAACCATCATCCAAAAACTGCAGGAAGAGGGGACCAAAACTCCTCAGGCTCCAGTTCTTGGAAAGGTGACGATTCCAGAAGGCTATACCATTGATCAGATTGCGACGGCTATCACAGCAGATGTCTCTAGTAAGAAGGCAGGAAAGACTCCATTTAAGAAAGAAGATTTCTTGAAGGCTGTCCAAGATGATGCCTTTATTGAGAAGATGGTGGCCAAATATCCTAAGCTCTTGGCTAACCTGCCAAGTAAAGATTCTGGTGTTCGCTACCGTTTAGAAGGTTATCTCTTCCCAGCAACTTATAACTATGGGAAAGATACCACAGTGAAAGAAATGATCGATCAGATGCTGGCGGCCATGGATCAAAACTTAACCCCGTATTATGAAACACTTGAGAGTAAGAACATCAATGTAAATGAAGTATTGACCCTTGCTTCCTTGGTTGAAAAAGAAGGGGCGACGGATCAAGACCGCAAAGACATCGCAAGTGTCTTCTATAACCGCCTGAACCAAGACATGCCTTTGCAAAGTAATATTGCAATTCTTTATGCCGAAGGAAAGCTTGGTCAAAAGACGACCTTGAAAGAAGATGCAACGATCGATACAGAGCTGGATTCACCTTATAATATTTATAAGAATACCGGCTTGATGCCTGGCCCAGTGGATAACCCTGGAGTCTCAGCGATCGAAGCGGCGGTGAACCCAAGTAAGACCGATTACTTGTATTTTGTCGCAAATGTCGAAAATGGTGAAGTCTTCTTCGCTAAGACATACGAAGAACACAATAAAAATGTAGAAGAACACGTCAATAGTAAATTGACACAAGCAAGTTCAAACTAGAAAAAGCATGTGGCGCGTCCACAGCTTTTTCATTCAAATAATAGAAAGAGAAGAATAATGGCAGAAAAAACATACCCAATGACCCTAGCAGAAAAAGAAAAATTAGAACTAGAATTAGAAGAATTGAAATTGGTCCGTCGACCTGAAGTCGTAGAAAGGATCAAGATCGCTCGCTCATACGGTGACCTCTCAGAAAACTCTGAGTACGAAGCAGCAAAAGATGAACAAGCTTTTGTGGAAGGTCAAATCTCTAGTTTGGAAACAAAAATCCGTTATGCGGAAATCGTCGATAGTGACGCTGTTGCTGTAGACGAAGTAGCGATCGGAAAAACCGTTACAGTCCAAGAAGTTGGCGAAACAGATGAAGAAGTATACAGCATCGTCGGTTCAGCGGGGGCGGATGCCTTTGCAGGGAAGATCTCGAACGAAAGCCCAATCGGTCACGCATTGATTGGTAAAAAAACAGGTGATGTGGTCACTGTTGAAACACCAGCTGGAAGCTACCAAGTGAAAATTTTGAACGTAGAAAAAACAGCGTAAATATAAAAAGCAGGCTCTCCTAGAGGGTCTGTTTTTTTGTGCTCTTAATCCCCTTGCGAGAGTGAAAATTCTTCCTTGACTGACTGACTGGTATCAAAAAAGCACTTGAACCTAAGGTTCAAGTGCTGCTTTATTTCGCTAGAATTTAGTAGTTTGTACTACTTTCTGTTGCGTTGTTTTCCTGCATTGCGGTTGTTTTTTGGTTTGTGTTGGATTTGTGTCGTCGCAGTTGGTGTGACATCTTTTTTCACGCGGTGACTAGTCGCTTTTGGAGGATTGTTTTTGTATTCCTCAGCGACCCGTTTGCGAAGATTTGGACGAATCAAGTAGTTGATGACAAATTGTTGGATAATTTGGATCACACCACCGACTACCCAGTAAAGAGTCACTCCGGCTGAAGAGATCAATGAGAAGACACCAATCATAATCGGACTCATCAGTGATGCTTTGCGCATGCTTTCCTTTTGGGTTTCATCTTCAATCCCATGAAGAGAGAGCATACTTTGGATATAGTAGAGAACCGCTACGATAGCTGTCAAGAGCAAGCTTGGTTTTCCAAGAGCAATACCAAGGAAACTACTTTCTGCTACCCCTTTAGTATGTTGGGCAGCAAAGAAGAGGGCAGAGAAGAATGGCATTTGGATCAAGAGTGGCAAACACCCAACTCCACCAAACATGCTGACCCCATTTTCACGTTGAGCAGCCATTAATTCTTGTTGCGCCAATAGCTTTTCTTCTTGTGTGCTAGCGTTCTTCATGCGCTCTTGGATTGGCCCAAGGATAGGTTTTAAGTAGTTCATCTTTTCAGATTGGTAGGTTGCCTTCCATGATTGGTACAAACCAAGTGGCAAGATGATTAACCGCACGATCAAGGTGACGATAATAATCCCGATCCCAAAGCCCAAGCCAAGGTTGTTGGCAAAGAATTTGATGGCTTCGCCCATCGGACGACCAAGAAGATTCCAGATCAATCCAGTCGGATTTCCAGTTTTCCGATCGACACTCACGCATCCTGATAAGAAGACAAGCGAAGCTAGTCCCATCGATGCAAGTAATGCAAGTTTATTTTTTTTCACAAATAGTTCCTTCTTTTTTTTAATGTTACCT
>CABSQC010000027.1 GCA_902479835.1 uncultured Streptococcus sp.
GTCGCGACATTACAAGAGATATAGGCGATGCGGTCAGCTCCTGTTTGGGCACTTGCTTTTATAAAGCTTTCAGTCAAGCCCTTGCGTGGTGGGTCGACCAGGATGGCAGTTGGTTGGATGCCTTCCTTGAGCCAACTTTTCATGGCATTTTCAGCTGTGTCACAGACATAATGGGCATTTGTGATGCCATTTAAGCTAGCATTCCTCTGGCTATTTTCTACTGCTTCTGGGATGACTTCGACACCATAAACTTCCTTAACATGCTTAGCGACTGATAAGCCAATGGTTCCAATTCCTGAATAAGCATCAATGACCACATCCTCTTCT
Organism: uncultured Streptococcus sp.; assembly: GCA_902479835.1. Classification (GTDB taxonomy): domain Bacteria; phylum Bacillota; class Bacilli; order Lactobacillales; family Streptococcaceae; genus Streptococcus. Next base: position 328 of record CABSQC010000027.1, read on the forward strand.
TTTAACTCCGCAAAGTCAATGGCTGTCTGGTAGAGTTTCTCTGCCATTTCGGTATTAACCTGGTAAAAGGCTGGTCCAGAGATTTGGAAGCTATTGCCTAACATTTGATCTGTAATATAGTCTTGACCATAAAGCGTACGCCATTCTTTTCCAAAAATGGCATTGGTATTCTGGTCATTGATATTTTGCATAACGGATTTGATGGCTGGGAATTGCTTGATCAACTGCTCGATCAACTGGTCTACACGGAAAACCTTGGGACGAGTAGTGACCAAAATGACCATAATTTCTCCAGAATGGTGACCTCGACGAACGACAAGGTTACGAATCAAGCCAGATCTTTCCTTCTCATCATAAGGCTTGAGGTCAAACCGACGAATCAAATCCCGAAGTGCCAAGACCACTTGGTCAATGACTGGATCTTGGATATAAAAGTCCTCAATCGGCATCAAATCGTGAGAGTTCTTCCGAAAGAAGCCTGTCTCTACCTGACCATTGACACGACGGACAGGGACCTGGGCCTTGTTGCGGTATTGTACAGGATGGTCCATCCCCAAGGTCAGGGGTACTTCCATATCAGAGATTCCTGCCATTTTATATAGACTATCCTTGACCTGCTTGGCCTTGAATTTCAGTTGCTCCGGATAAGCTAGGTGACCTAAGTCGGCGATTCCGCTTCGTAAATAGGCAAGATCAAGCTCTTCATTACGATGAGGGGATTTTTCTAGGTACTCCTCTACTTTTCCGTAGCCAATCTTTTTGTTGACTTTAAGCACGCGCATGCGGATGACTTCTCCTGGCAGGGCATTCTCCACAAAAAAGACCAGGCCATCGACCTTAGCCACTCCTGCTCCTTCGTGGGTCAAATCAACAATCTCAACGGTTACAATTTCATTTTTCTTTAACATGGTGTTCTATCTTTCTACAAATTAAAAGGGGTGGAGTCCAAAACTCCTATCCCCTTATTATATCATCTCAGTCCCATTTGGTACAATTTCTTTTTATAAGCATCGAAATCGACGAGCAAGCCTTGGCCACCATACATATCGTAGGCATCGACCCAATCCCCATTTTCTGGAATGGTCACTCGTTCAATTCCTTTTCCAGCACTACCGACTAGGCCAAGTCCATTGGTCAATAGGAAAGAGAAAGGTACATTGGTAGACGTCATAGCAAAGACTTTCCCGAGGGCTTCTGATCCCGTAAAGAGTTTGGTTGGATCTTTGATCTGGTGCATGATGGCGGACATGACCTCTTGTTGGCGACGGGTCCGACCAAAGTCCCCTTCATCGTCCTTACGGAAACGCGAGTAATTGAGAAGGGTCCGGCCATCCATCCGTTGTTTTCCGACCTTAATGGTTTGTTGCGGAACGACTCCGTCTTTCATGTTCAAATCGTCTGGCACTTCCACTTCACTGACCTTTTCGCCATCAACTGTTGAAAACTGCGCATTCATCTCGACCCCATTTGGGAAGAGGGTATCGATCGCTGTCGCAAAGGTCTTGAAATCGACCATGGCGTAATATTGGATGTCAATGTCAAAGTTATCTTTGAGCATCTGACGCACCAATTCAGCCCCTTGGTTGTTATTTTGCTCACCGATGGTGAAGGCAGTATTGAGCTTCTGGTCATAGTAGCCATCATATTCAGGAATATTTTGCTGGCTCACTCCATCAATATGGACCAGTGTATCCCGCATGAAGCTGACCATCTTGATCTTGCCTTCTTTGTTATTGACGTTGACCACCATGATGGAGTCTGTCCGAGTCTCATCTGATTTCTCACCGATCCGACCATCTGTCCCCAAGATCAAGATATTGACCCCATCTCGCGACTTCTTGCCGTTAAATTTCTCGACGACAGCAGGCTTGGCATCTTTACCAGCTGGTTTACTGTTGAGGCCTTTCACAAACATAAAGACCATGCCACCGATAATGAGCAAGAAAAAGAGAGCTATCCACTTGAGGATCCGCTTGACGCGGATCTTTTTCCGTGGTTTCTTAGGTAGATCGCTCGTCGCAGCAACTGCTTTTTTCTTTGTTTTTTTGCTACGTGATTGGTAAACAGGAAGGTCACCAATCGGTTCAGCAATCTCCCCTTGCACTTCTTCACTAGCAGCTACTTCAGGCTGTTGAAGGGCTTCTGTTTCCTCATAAGCTCCTTGGCTTTTTTTGAGCAAATAATTGTATTCTAGTTGTTCTCGTTCATTCAAATAATGAAAATTTGAGTATAAGTACTCTAATCGCTTTCGCTCATGGTGAGATAGAAAGTTGGATTCGTTACTCATCTTTTCTTCCTTCCGTTTTCTTTTAAGGTATAGACTTGATACTGACCTAAAACTTTCGTCTGAATGCCCAAACTGTCTAATTCTTGATAGGCAAACTGCACTAGATCAGGCGCTTCATTTAGGAGGTCAATAATGAAAAAGTATTCTCCTAAAGCTGTTTTTAGGGGGCGACTTTCAATCTTGGTTAAATTGATTCCCCGCCAAGCAAAGGTGGACAACCCCTTATAGAGGGCTCCTGCCAAGTTACTTGGCAAGGTTAAAGCCAAGCTAATCTTTTGACTCGAAAGATTCAAAGTTTCTGAAATCAAGGGCTCTTTTGCCCCTAGAATCCAAAAACGCGTGTAGTTGTCCTCGATTTCTTGGATGTCTTTGGCCTGGACTTCCAAACCGTACTCACTTGCTGCTGCCAGAGGGGCAATAGCTGCAATCTCCAATTCTGGATGTTCTGCTACATAGCGGGCTGCATAGGCTGTTGAAGCCGTCATTTCCATGGCCACATCTGGATAATGGGCCCTTAGAAAAGCCTTCCCTTGGGCCAAGGCCTGTGGATGCGAATAGACCGTTCGAATAGGCCGATCTTTTCTAGCCACCAAGAGCTGTTGCTTGATGGGATAGACCACTTATGCAACTGCCTGGATGGTTCCTTGGTGAAAGAGGTAATCGATGGTCTCGTGGACACTTCCTTCGATAGAGTTTTCAACGGGGACAACTGCAAAATCAATTTCTTGATTTTCATAAGCCTTAATAACATCTGTGATCGTTCGATAAGCGATGCGTTCAGAAGTTGGAAAACTATGAGTCACCACATCGTGGGTAAAAGATCCCTTGGGACCTAGATAGCCTACAAGCATCGAATAATCTCCGCAATTTCGTCAGGTGTTTTGTCCTTAACATCCACAATATGGGTAGCAATCGCTTTATAAAAAGGCAAACGGCCATCAAAAATCTTCTTGAATTCTTCTTTGGTATTGTTTAAAAAGAGAGGGCGTTGCATAGCTTTGTCATTTTGAATGCGGCTGTACAAGGTTTCAAAATCTACCCGCAGATAAATGTTGTGAGGATTTTTTTCCAAGAGGGCACGGTTATGAGGATTGACCACAATCCCGCCTCCAGGAGAAATGATGGCCGCTCCATTTTCCAATAAACGCTCTAACATTTCAGCCTCGCGACGACGAAAGGCAGCTTCTCCTTCCACTGCGAAATAGTCATTGATTGACATACCGATCTCTTCAACAATTAATTCATCCATATCATGGAACTTTGGATCAAGAATGCGACCAACGGTCGTTTTACCTGTTCCCATAAAACCAAGTAAAATTTTAGCCATGCAGTAAGGTCTCCAAATCTTCAAAAAAACTAGGGTAACTGGTGTTGATGGCCTCTGCTCGATCCAGCACCACATTTCCTTCACTCACTAATAAGGCAGCAATGGCAGCCATCATCCCAATCCGGTGGTCTCCAAAAGTCTCTAAGTCAGCTCCATGTAAGGGAGTCGGACCAGTGATGATCATACCGTCTTCCGTTGGCACAACATTGGCTCCCATAGCATTGAGGCTATCTGCTACGACCTGGATACGATCCGTTTCTTTCACACGAAGCTCTTCAGCATCCGCAATCACAGTCTGACCATTTGCTTGCGTCGCTAGTAAGGCAATAATCGGCAATTCATCAATTAAGCGTGGAATCAACTCCCCATCAATCCGAATCCCTTTTAAGGACGAAGTCTTGACAGTAAGACTTGCCGAGACAGCTTTTTCATCACGATCCTCAACAGTGAGATCTCCCCCCATTTCCTGGATGACATCGAGAATCCCTGTCCGCGTTTGGTTGATGCCAACATTTTCAATCTTGATCACACTCTCTGGAAGGATGAGCCCAGCCACTAACCAAAAGGCTGCACTGGAAATATCTCCAGGAACGATGACTGTTTGACCTTGGAACTCTTGTCCACCCTGGATGCGAATGGTTTTTTCGTCTACCTGGATCTCTCCACCAAATTGGCGAATCATATCCTCCGTATGGTCACGCGTCTTTTCCTTCTCGATAATCGTCGATTCACCTTCAGCTTGTAGAGCGGCAAAAATGAGAGCAGACTTGACTTGGGCCGATGCCACTGGCAAACGGTAATGAATCGGTTGAAGCTGATGCGTCCCTTTTTCATGTAAAGGTGGGCAATCGCGATCTCCCTGACCAGCAATCTCTACCCCCATCTGACGCAGTGGGATCGCTACACGATCCATGGGCCGTTTGGAAAGACTGTCGTCTCCGACCATGGTCACTGCAAAATCCTGACCTGCTAGTACACCTGAGATCAAACGAATAGAAGTTCCTGAATTGCCCATATCAAGGGGAGATGTCGGGGCTTGAAGACCTTGAAAGCCTACTCCTTGAATCCGAATCACATCCCCGTCATCCTGGATGGAGACTCCTAAATCACGAAACACCTGGATGGTAGAAAGCACATCTTCGCCTCGCAAGATATCATAGACCTTTGTTTCGCCCTTTGCAAGACTTCCAAAAATAATGGATCGGTGACTGATGGATTTGTCACCAGGGACACGAATGGTTCCCTTTAGACCCTTGCTATTGGTTCTTAATTTCATTGCCATCTCCAGAGTGCTTTTCCACATATTCTATCATAAATAGGACATGAATTCAATTTTTGATCAAAAATTTGGAACAAAAAACGAATGTTTCCAAGCATTGTTTGAGCTTGTTTTCCTCTAGTGGCGAACGATAATACCAGAGTCGAAATGACAACTCTGGTAGTCTTTCTATTTGTATAAATCTTGAATCGGCTCAAAGATGATCTTTTCAAGATCTGCAAGATAAATAGATAATTGTTGTTGTTTGGTGAAAAATTCATTCACAATCGGACTTGCTTGGATTTTTTCCATATAGTCCTTCATTTCTTGTTGCACAGCTTCTGTTGGAAGTTGACCGGATTGCATCAAGCCTTGCAGTTGATTTTGGAAAGCGACGTATTCGTCAAACAGCGTATTCGCTTCTGGATTCGCTTCGATCGCTTGCTTGCTTTCTACGACAGCCTTGTATTCAGGAAGGTCTCGCAGGGTCCGAGAGAGTTCGTTTGCTACATCATAAATATTTGCCATTTTCTAGGCTCCTTTACTGATAAGATACTTCTATTATACTGTTTTTCCTTCAATATTCCTAAAATGAAGCAGGCCTTTTGATGCAAATCCTTCTGTAGACCTAGCGAGCAAGGACGGTATAAGACGTCGCCTGGCTGATCAATGTTTGAGCCCGCTCTTGATCCTCTGCATTTTTAAAGGTCAGCTGCAAAATCCCGTGGATATCTTCACGATTCTCTTCATTGATGTGAATATTGACCAAAGAAATCCCTTGTACAATTTGCAAAATCTCAAGAATGACGCCTTCCTTATCTGGAACATCGATAAAGAGATCATAGGCACTATCGCGTCCAGCACGCTGATGGATCTGCATTTCTTTTCGGTGCTTCCGCCCTTCTTGGAAAAAGGACCAAATGGCCTCCTCGTTATCTGCTTGAATGGTCTCAGCCACCTGATCCAAACGCTCTTTGAAATCTGCAATCCGCTCTAATATCGCTTGAGGGTTAGACAAGAGAATAGAGGTCCACATGCCTGGCTCACTTTCTGCAATCCGTGTCATATCCCGAAAGCCACCAGCTGCAAAACGTCGGGTCATTTCATGCTCTTCTCCATAAGCTACGGCCTGCTCGACCAAGGTCGATGCTAAAATATGAGGAAAATGACTGATCTGGGAGGTTACCCGATCGTGTTCCTCGGCATCGATTTCGATAAAGCGGGATCCCAATCCACTCAGAAGCTCTTTCAACTCTTCCATGGCACTTCCTGTGGTCAAGCTGGAAGGGGTAAAAATATAATAAGCGTTTTCAAATAAGGTGGCATCCGCTGCTGCTGCACCTGTCTTATGACTACCAGCCATGGGATGCCCTCCCACAAAGCGCACGGCCTTATCTTTAAACACCTTTTCAGCTTGTGCGACAATTTCTGCCTTGGTAGAGCCTGCATCTGTCACTAGTACCTGGTTCTTCAAATTCAGGCCAGCTAAGGTTTCTAAGTAAGACTTGGTTTGCTTAATCGGAAGCGCTAAAATAATGATATCTGCTAAAGGGGCAAAGGCTGCGAAATCATCCGTCACCTGATCCACCATTCCTCTTTCAAGGGCGATGGTTCGAGAGGCTTCACTACGATTGTAACCAAGAATGGTCACATTTGGGTGGGCCCTTTTAATCCCTAGCGCGAGGGAAGCACCAATCAAGCCCAACCCTGCAATATAGACAACTTTCTTCTCCAAAGGAAAACTCTTTCTCTTAAAAATTCTTAGTAAAGTCCCGGTGCTTAGCAACGGCCTCTTTCAATTCTTCCATGTTATCGGATGAGAATTTTTCAAGCACTTCTGTAGCAAGGACTGTTGCGACCACTGCTTCCATCACGACACCTGCAGCTGGTAGAGCTGTTGGATCGCTACGCTCAACTGTTGCCTTATAAGGCTCATGGGTTTCGATATCCACACTCATCAAGGGTTTGTAAAGCGTTGGAATAGGCTTCATGACGCCACGAACCAGAATCGGCTCTCCGTTAGTCATGCCCCCTTCAAAACCACCAAGATTATTAGTACGACGGGTATAGCCAGCTTCTTCAGACCAGACGATTTCATCCATGACTTGACTACCTTTTAGGCGACCTGCTTCAAAACCAAGACCAAACTCAACACCCTTAAAGGCATTGATAGAGACCACTCCTTGAGCGATTTTGGCATCCAATTTCTTGTCCCATTGCACGTAGGATCCTAGTCCAACAGGCACACCGCCAACCAAGGTTTCCACAATTCCCCCGATGGTATCACCATCTTTTTTCACTTGGTCAATGTAGGCCTTAACGGCTTCTTCTTGTTCTGGGACAACAATCGAAACTTCCGACTGAGATGCCTTTTCCTTGATTTCGGAAACGGTTAGATTCTCGGGAATTGCAATCTCGATTCCCCCAAAATTGACAATGTGGCTGGCCACTTCCACGCCAATCTCTTCTAAAATTCTTTTAGCAACCGCACCAACGGCTACACGCATGGTCGTCTCACGGGCAGAAGAACGTTCGAGCGAATTACGGAGATCATCAAAACGGTATTTGATTCCTCCGACTAGATCGGCATGGCCAGGACGTGGCTTGGTGATCTTACGCAGATCTTTCTTTTTCTCTTCGACCGGTGCTACATTCATGATTTCCAGCCATTTTTGGTGATCCAGATTGGTCACGTTCAGAGTAATCGGACCTCCCATGGTCAAGCCATGACGGACACCTGATGTGATCTCAACACGATCACTCTCGATTTTCATCCGAGCCCCACGACCATATCCACCTTGTCGACGTTTGAGTTCTTTATTAATATCCTCTTCAGATAAAGGAAGGCCTGCCGGGACCCCCTCGATGATGGCTGTTAATCGAGGACCATGGGACTCTCCTGCTGTTAAATATCTCATACGACCTTATTCCTTTCTTTCTAAAAAGTCCTTCATTTCTTGAAGAGGGATTTGATGAATCGCAGCTCGGCCTAATTCTGGCACGATGACTAGTTTCAAGCTTGTCCCACGTGCTTTTTTGTCATGGGTCAAGGCTTGATAAAGGGCTTCTTTATCCCAGTTCTCATAGGCCACCGGAAGTCCAAATTTCCGACACATTTCTTCGATTTTTCGAGTGATTCCCGTTGGCATCAAGCCCTTTTCTTCTGCAACTCGGGAGACCTGCACCATGCCCATACTAACGGCTTCCCCATGCATGACCTGTCCATAACCCGCTGTCGCTTCAATGGCATGACCAATGGTATGCCCAAAATTGAGATACAGTCGAATCCCATTGTCCAGCTCATCTGCCGCCACATGGTCACGCTTCACCAGACAAGAATGGGAAATGAGGCTCTCTGCATGCTCTAAAATACTTTCGACAGAGCCATCCATAGCTTCCAATTCTTGCCAAAGTTCCGTATCTTGGATGAGACCGTACTTGATGACCTCCCCCATTCCTTCGATTAATTCACGGTGTCCCAAAGTGCTCAACACTTCAGGATCAATGAACACACCATCCGGTTGGGCAAAGGTGCCCACCATATTTTTGGCAAAGGCTGTGTTGACTCCAGTCTTTCCACCGATAGAAGAATCCACCTGGGCGGTCAAGCTAGTCGGAATCTGAACAAAGGAAATTCCCCGCATATAGGTAGAGGCCGCAAAACCAGCCAAATCACCAACTACGCCACCCCCAAGAGCAACGATTCCATCACTGCGCGTCATGCCCTGGGTAGCTAGAAAGTCATAAACTTTTGAAACAGTGGTCAAATTCTTACTGGCTTCGCCTTCAAGAAACTCAAAGCGCACCACTTGAAAACCAGCTTTCTCAAGGCTATTCTCTACAATAGCTGCATAT
>CABSQC010000028.1 GCA_902479835.1 uncultured Streptococcus sp.
TTCCATACCAGTACCCACATAAGGTGCTTTTGGATCGATCAATGGCACAGCCTGACGTTGCATGTTGGCACCCATGAGGGCACGGTTGGAGTCATCGTTTTCCAAGAAAGGAATACATGCTGTCGCAACGGCAACTACTTGTTTTGGAGATACGTCCATGTAATCGACCTGATCAGATGGGAATTCTTGGTTGTTACCACGGTGACGTCCCATAACGATTGGCTCAGCAAAGCCACCCTTTTCGTTCAACTTAGAGTTGGCCTGAGCAACGATGTACTCATCTTCTTCATCGGCTGTCAACCAAACGATTTCGTTGGTGACTACACCTTTTTCACGGTCCACTTTACGGTATGGCGTTTGGATGAAACCATATTTGTTCAAGTGTCCATATGAAGACAAGTTGTTGATCAAACCGATGTTTGGTCCTTCAGGTGTTTCGATTGGACACATACGACCATAGTGGGTATAGTGTACGTCACGCACTTCATATCCAGCGCGGTCACGTGTCAAACCACCAGGCCCTAAGGCAGACAAACGACGTTTGTGAGACAACTCAGAAAGTGGGTTGTGTTGGTCCATGAACTGTGACAACTGTGAAGAACCAAAGAATTCTTTAATTGCTGCAGTTACTGGACGAATGTTAATAATTTGTTGTGGTGTCAAGACATCGTTATCTTGTACAGACATCCGTTCGCGAACGTTTCGTTCCATCCGTGAAAGTCCAAGACGCACTTGGTTGGCAAGCAATTCACCAACGGCACGAATCCGACGGTTTCCAAGGTGGTCGATATCATCTACACGTCCAAGTCCTTCTGCAAGGTTCAAGAAATAGCTCATCTCTGCCAAGATATCTGCTGGAGTTACGATGCGTACTTTGTCAGATGGATTAGCATTTCCGATGATGGTGACAACACGGTCTGGATCTGTTGGAGCGACAACTTTGAATTTTTGCAATTCAACCGGTTCTGTCAAAACAGCAGCATCATTTGGAATGTAAGTGATTTTGTTCAAACCGTTATCCAATTGTTCTGAGATGCTGTCGATGACATCGCGCGTCATAACAGTACCAGCTTCTACAATGATTTCTCCTGTTTCAGCATCTACCAATGGTTCTGCGATTGTTTGGTTCAACAAGCGGTTCTTGATATTGAGTTTCTTGTTGATCTTGTAGCGACCAACTGGTGCCAAGTCATAACGACGTGGATCAAAGAAACGGGCTACCAACAAGCTACGTGAGCTTTCCGCTGTTTTTGGCTCACCTGGACGAAGACGCTCGTAGATTTCTTTGAGGGCTTCATCTGTCCGTGAATCCATTGGATTTTTGTGGATATCTTTTTCGATGGTATTGCGAACCAATTCGCTATCCCCAAAGATATCGATGATTTCATCATCTCCAGAGAATCCAAGAGCACGCACAAGCGTTGTAAATGGAATTTTACGTGTGCGGTCGATGCGCGTGTAGGCGATGTCTTTTGAGTCGGTTTCAAGCTCTAACCAAGCTCCACGGTTAGGGATAACAGTAGATCCATAACCAATCTTACCATTCTTGTCCACCTTATCATTGAAGTAGACACCTGGTGAGCGGACCAACTGAGATACGATAATCCGTTCTCCACCATTGATGATGAAAGTTCCCATTTCAGTCATGATTGGGAAATCACCAAAGAAAACTTCTTGGGTCTTGATTTCACCTGTTTCTTTGTTGACCAAACGGAAGGTCACAAAGATTGGTGCTGAGTAGCTGGCATCGTGAATGCGCGCTTCTTCAAGCGAATACTTGGGTTCGCGGATTTCATAACCCACAAATTCCAATTCCATTGTATCCGTGAAGTTTGAGATTGGAAGCACATCTTCAAATACTTCCTTCAAGCCATGATCCAAGAAATCTTTGAATGAGTCTGTCTGGATTTCAATCAAGTTTGGTAAATCAAGAACTTCTTTGATTCTTGAAAAACTACGACGGGTCCGATGTTTCCCGTATTGAACGTCATGTCCTGCCAAAGTTTTTAGCTCCTTTTTCTATACTAGGATAGCTTGGTAACATCACTCCTACCACCTATCCGGTTTTAACTACAATTTTGTGATTTGCATCACGTGAAGAGCTGTCTCTTCACCTCATTCGTCGCTTTTTGTAATTTTTAGAAAAATTAAATTTGTGTAACAAACTAGGGTTTTCCTGAAAAATAGGCACAAAAAGAGCAGCTAAATCGACTTATTCAAGTAAGATTTAACTGCTGTAAGCTCTTATTTGGACAATATTTCAAATAAAGCACACGACAAATTAGTTATCACTATTATATCGTTTTTTGCTCCAAAAATCAAGGCTTTCCCTAGGTTTTCTACTGGATCAGACTAGCGTCGATTGCCGCGATTGGAACTATTTCGATTTGAACTATTGCTTGATGAACTATTGGTTGTCGAATTGTTCTTATTATTCGACTGATTGCCACTGGTATTGCCGAGAATTGCTGCCCAAGCACTTTGATAATCGCTATCCGATCCCCCGATGGCAAAGCGGTATTGAGTGGTTGGCGCTCCGTTTTTGGCCCAAAGACTCGTCACCGTTTGACCGCTCAGATCGATATCTCTACCATTGACATTGACGCGGCCCGGTCTTTCACCAGTCGATTTGAGCACTTCAGAGCGGATCACACTCTTATCGAGTGTGAATTTATCCTGAATTCCAAAGAGACTTGGATCTGCTTGGTAGATTGCATTCGCCAACTGCGCCATGTATTGGGCATTGTTGTTGTATCCAGTCAAGGTCTGCATGGAAGCATTGTTGTCATGGCCGATCCAACCTCCTAAAGAAACATTTGGAGTGGACAACATCAACCACATATCCCCGTTTGAGTTGGTGGTACCAGTTTTTCCAATCCAGTCAGCACCTGCCAGCGTTGGGTTGACTTGGCTAATCCGTGACTTAAAGGTCGTTGTGGCACCAGATGTGATGACCCCACGCAAGAGATCCTGCATAATCGTTGCTGTTGCTGGAGAATAGACACGAACCGGATCTGCTTCGTGCTTGTAGACTACATCCCCATCTCGGTCGATGATTTGCTCCACCATGTAGCGTTTGAGGTAGTTCCCATTATTAGCAATGGTTTGGAAACCGTTGGTATGTTGGGCAACAGTGACCTCAATTCCTCCCCCCATTGGTAGACTCTCAATGCCATATTCAGGGATATCATAGCCCATTTTCTTCATGTAGGATGGGACATCCACACCCTTTTCACGAAGGGTTCGGTAAGTCCAGTAAGCCGGAATATTCCATGAGGTATTGAGGGCCTCACGGAGATCCATCATGGCTGTTCCTCGGCTATCCACGTGCATGATCGGCTCCCCACTTGAGAAATTAGTTGGGTAGTTAGAAAGGATGCTATTACTTCCCATCAAGCCTTGGTCGATCGCAATCCCATAGGCCAACAGTGGCTTGATAGTAGATCCTGGGGAACGTTCTGTATCAAAGGCATGGTTGTTTTGGTTACCATCAAAATTCCGACCACCGATAAATCCTAAAACAGCACCCGTTCGGTTGTCCATCAGGACATTCCCAACTTCTACAAGACCCGTTCCATCATCCAAGACGCTTCCAAAATTCGCGACTGCAGCCTGCATCGCATTGTGAACCGGTTTGTTAATAGTGGTTTGGATCGTGTAACCACCTTCGCGCAACTCACTCTCAGCTAATTCTTGATAAGCCTTGACGGTTTCATTATTTTTCAGGTCTTGCTTGGTTACATTGTCTCGCTTGATCAAGTAATCATACATGGCCTCTTTTGCTTCTTCCATTGCTTGGAAGTAGAGGTAGTCATGCGGTGTTTTCTCGATGCCATCTGGAGCAATGAAGTCTTTGGTCAAGTCGTACTGAGCATAGGTTTCGTAGTCTTTTTTCGATAAGGCTCCCGTCCGGTACATATTGAACAAGACATCTTTGGCACGCGCCAAACCTAACTCGAGGTTCTCCTTGCTCTTTAGGCTACCGTCTGCAGCATAAGGAGAGTAGACAATCGGACTCTGTGGCAAGCCAGCGATAAAGGCTGCTTGTGGAACAGACAAGTCTTTCGCAGAGACGCCAAAGATCCCTTGAGCCGCGGCTTCCACACCTGCAATATTTTGCCCCCGATTGTTTCGTCCAAAAGGCGAGACGTTTAAGTAAGTGGTTAGGATTTCGTTTTTATCCATTCCCCTCTCTAAAGCTAGGGCATCGACAATCTCTGTCGCCTTACGAGTAAAGGTGGGAGCATCTCCTACGACTTGCTGTTTGATCAACTGCTGGGTTAAGGTCGATCCCCCACTAGAGGAACCGACACCGGCTACAGATCCAAGCGTCGCCCGAAGAACAGCTTTGGGCACAACCCCCTTGTGGCTTTCAAAGTTCTCATCCTCAGTAGCGATCACAGCCTTTTTGACATTGTCGGAAATGGCATCTCCAGCTACCGGCGTGCGGATCAAATCACTGTCCACTTCTGCAATCAGGCTCTTATCGGAATAGGTCAGTTTTGAAACACTGCTGACATTGCGAACCTGCTGGACCAGTTCTTCTGTCTTTGGAACCTTGACATTGCTAAAGAGGCTCGCCGCATAACCAATCCCGATCCCTGCGCCAAATAAAAAGAGGCACACGAACAGGGCGATCATGACATCCCACAAGAGTTTGAGGGTCCTCAAAAATGTCGCAAAAATATCGCCGACAGACCAGCTACTTTCCTCATTTTTTTCCTTATTCGGAGTTTCTGTATACATATTTGCAAAGAATTTTTGGACTTTCTTCCAAAACTCTTGCAGCTTCTCTTTTAATTGATTCACTGATTCTTTCTCCTTGTTCCCTATATTATAGCAGATTAGCCCCTTTGTTTTCAATCACAAGAGCGTAGAAATCCTCGCTCAATCTTCTTGGGTAAGGACAAGAAAATGACGGAAAGCATTGCCATTTCCGTGGTTTATGGTAGAATAGAGAAATGAATAAACTTATAAAGGAGAAAAGACACATGCACATTTTTGATGAGCTAAAAGAGCGTGGTTTGGTATTTCAAACGACGGATGAAGAAGCCTTGCGCAAAGCACTGGAAGAAGGTCAGGTTTCTTATTATACTGGTTATGATCCAACTGCTGACAGCCTTCACCTTGGTCACTTGGTTGCCATCTTAACGAGCCGTCGCCTTCAACTAGCAGGCCACAAACCTTATGCGCTCGTTGGCGGTGCGACTGGTCTCATTGGAGATCCGTCCTTCAAAGATGCTGAGCGTAGTCTCCAAACAAAAGAAACTGTTCAAGAATGGGTTCGCTCCATTCAAGGGCAATTGTCTCGTTTCCTCGATTTTGAAAATGGTGACAACAAAGCCGAAATGGTCAACAACTACGATTGGTTCGGAAGCATTAGCTTTATTGACTTCCTTCGTGATGTCGGAAAATACTTTACGGTCAATGCTATGATGAGTAAAGAATCTGTTAAAAAACGGATTGAGACAGGGATTTCTTACACAGAGTTTGCCTACCAAATCATGCAAGGCTATGACTTCTACGTCCTCAACCAAGAACACAATGTAACCCTTCAAATCGGTGGATCTGACCAATGGGGAAACATGACAGCTGGTACTGAGTTGATGCGTCGTAAGGCAGACAAAGCTGGTCATGTTATGACTGTGCCTTTGATCACAGATGCAACTGGTAAGAAATTCGGTAAATCAGAAGGCAATGCCGTCTGGCTCAATGCAGACAAAACATCTCCATACGAAATGTACCAATTCTGGATGAATGTGATGGACGCCGACGCTGTGCGCTTCTTGAAGATCTTCACTTTCTTGTCACTGGACGAGATCGAAGAGATCCGTAAGCAGTTTGAGGCTGCTCCTCATGAACGCTTGGCTCAAAAGATCTTGGCGCGTGAAGTGGTCACCCTCGTTCACGGTGAAGAAGCTTACAAGGAAGCCCTCAACATCACGGAACAACTCTTTGCAGGAAACATCAAAAACCTTTCTGTCAAAGAACTCAAACAAGGCCTTCGTGGTGTGCCAAACTACCAGGTCCAAGCAGAAGACAACCTCAACATTGTAGAACTCTTGGTCACAGCTGGTGTAGTGAATTCTAAACGCCAAGCCCGCGAAGATGTTCAAAATGGAGCGATCTACGTCAATGGCGAACGCATCCAAGACCTTGACTATGTCTTGAGCGATAGCGATAAATTAGAAAATGAATTGACCGTTATCCGTCGCGGTAAGAAAAAATACTTTGTTTTGACTTATTAAGAAAGTAAAACCACGAAGTTTCGTATGAACTTCGTGGTTTTCTTATACACTTTTTTCTGAGACTATTTCCCTTTTCTGCGATGCAACAAAGCTTGGTTGATTCGTTGAGTTTTTTTATGGAGTTGCCAAATCTGGTACAGCCAGATCAGGCCGTAAATGGCTAGAAAGATCAACCAAGGAATCGGGCTCCGCAAGGCTGTCCCCCAGCCAAAAAACAAGTAGGTTGATGCTAAGATGGCAGCTGTCACAACTAAATGCAAAGCCACACGCAAACTATAGGTCAAAAACTCTTCTTCCTCAAGAATGAATGTCAAGACCCCCATTGTCCCACTCATCAAAAAGATCGCTAGGATGTTGCGGACATTTACAGCGGGATAGACGATGTTGGTATAGACATGGGATAATAACACCAAACACAAATAAAAGAAGGAACCTGTCCTCATACCAGATACAAAATAAGCTATAAATCGTTTCATCACTTTCTCCTATACCCCTAAATAATCCATCAAGGATTTGACATATTTCCGACTGACACTTGATTTTACTCCACGTGTCAGTTTAGCCATCATATTGCCTGAAAAACTATCCGATAGCGATTCTAAATGGTCGATATTCATCACCGCGTGGCGTGATATCTGTAAAAAATTACGACGATTAATCCGATGTTGAAAATTTATCAAAGTATCTCTGATGGTGAACGTTTTGTCTATCGTATAAATGGTTAGCTGATTCTTATCAATCTCGGCTAGAATAATGTCATCAATTTTCACCATGATCAAATGATCATCTGTTTTGATAGGGATCACTACTTGATTCACTGTCGAAAATTGTTCGAGATACTCCATTACCTCTCGTGCTTGATCAGATAATTGCTTGGCTTGAATGACCACACAGGGGTCGTTTTCTGGGATATCTTGTTTTTCCTCAAAACGAATCTTCATTCCTACTCCAATTCTCACTTACATTCTTTTACTCGATCTTTTTGCCAAGGAAATCCAAATCCCCAAAGCTAGAAGAATACCTCCTAACACTATAAGGTATGTTTGTTCCTTTGTCAATAAAGTTTGCCATTTGAGCTGAACACCCATTTTTTCTTGAAACTCTTGAAGAAGATTATCTTGACCTTTAAAGGTCTCACTTAATGCTTCTTTCATGAGGACTTGTCGATAAAGTGCAGCAATATAAGTTGCTGGGGTACATTTCATTAGTAGTTGAGCAAAATTAGGTAGAACGCCCAAAGGTACATAAGTCCCTACCAAAAAACCAGAAGCTGTACCCACTATGGTCGAAAACTTCCCAAGACTGTCTACTGATTGGAAAAAATAAACAAAAATGGCATTCACTAAGCTAGAAAGTAGGCTACTAAGTAGCATAATAAGGAGCACTTCAGGTAATAGAGATAAGGTTGGAACTTCTCTAAAATAGCCACACATCAGCACATACATAAGGATCTGCATGGAAAAAGAAATGATGATTGCACTCGTTAGATACGAAAATGCTAACCGCCACTTTCCTTGATCCGATAAATAAAGATCCTGATCTACCTGATGTTCACGGTCCTTTACTAACTGAGTCAGGGCAGCCAGACTTGTCGTAATCCCTGTCACAGCCAGCGTCCCACTCATTAACCAATTATTTAACACAGGACCACTATTGGGGAGCTGAGCCCAAGCATCTGTTAGATTTTTTTGAAGAAAAATAATGTAGAGAACAAAGGAAATCAAGGCTCCCAACAGGGAGAAGAAAACTCCTGAACGATTCCTAAAATATAATAAAAAATTTCGCTTTAGTAAGGCTAGCATTAGCGGACCTCCCTTCCTGTAAGTGCAATAAAGGCATCATCCATGGTCCCTGGACGAAACTCAAAATGGGCTATTCTATCTCTAACTTGCGCCAGGTAATCAATGGCTTGCCTTTCACTCTCAGGTTGAAAAACATACTCTAATGGTCCCTGTCGCTCCACTGACATTCCCGAAGTTTTAAGACTTTCTATCTGCTGCATCTCCTTGAAACGAATCTTCAAGATATTTTTTGCATACTGGCTCTTAATATCTAATGCCGATCCCTGAGCAATCACTTTCCCATGGTCTACAATATAAATTTGATCAGCTTCATCTGCTTCGTCAAGATAATGCGTGGTCAATACAACGGTCATTCCCTCTTCTCTCTGCAATTGATAGAGCAAATCCCAAATAGACTTCCGAGTTTGGATATCCAGACCTGTCGTTGGTTCATCTAAGAACAGAATATCTGGTTGTGAGAGCAGGGCACGTGCAATGTCAACCCGACGCTTTTGGCCACCTGAAAGCGTCCCATATTTCTGCTTTTGAAAAGCTGATAGCCCTAGCCGACCAATGAGATCAGACACACGATCGGGTTTTAAGCCTTTATACTGTTTCGCACGAATAGTCAGATTTTCCCTAACCGTCAGCATCTCATCTAAAACACTGGTTTGGAAGACCACACCAATTTTAGTCCCTGGTTCATAGATGATTTCACCTTGCGTTAGTTGTTTCAAACCAATCAACATGGAAATTGTCGTTGATTTTCCCGCCCCATTTGGTCCTAGAATCGCATTAAACGTTCCCTTTTCAAACTGTAAGTGAATATTGTTTACGGCTAAATGATTTCCATATCGTTTACTGATGTTTTTAGCTTGTAATATCATGTTCTCTCTCCTTTTGATAGAACCAGTCTAGCAAAAAAGCCGTTTAAAAAACGGCTTTTGAGGATAAGTGGTCAAAATGAAGAGATGAGTGG
>CABSQC010000029.1 GCA_902479835.1 uncultured Streptococcus sp.
CTTCTATTCTAGAGAAAGGGAGGTTACTAGACCTTCCTAAGCCAGCCTCGAGCTGGAAAACACAAAATGAAAGGATCAAAACGAGGGTGACTGAAAATCTAGGAAAGATATCTAGATTTCTGCTTAGCCCTTGGTATCTTACATATGTTAGTTAGTTATAAATGGTTAAAACAATTGGTGGACGTGGATGTGCCATCAGAAGAGTTGGCTGAAAAAATGTCAACCACAGGGATCGAGGTAGAAAGTGTGGAATCACCTGCTGCTGGTCTCTCAAAAATTGTCGTCGGTGAAGTCTTGTCTTGTGAAGATGTACCCGAAACACACTTGCATGTCTGCCAAGTTAATGTGGGTGAAGAAGAAGCGCGTCAAATCGTCTGTGGAGCACCAAATGTGCGTGCAGGCATCAAGGTTATGGTGGCTCTTCCAGGTGCTCGCATCGCAGATAACTACAAGATTAAAAAAGGGAAAATCCGTGGTTTGGAATCCCTTGGGATGATCTGTTCACTTGGTGAGTTGGGTATTTCTGACTCCGTTGTACCGAAAGAATTTGCAGATGGCATCCAAATCTTGCCAGAAGATGCTGTTCCAGGAGAAGAAGTCTTCTCTTACCTAGACTTGGATGATGAAATCATCGAGCTTTCTATCACTCCAAACCGTGCAGATGCCCTTTCGATGCGTGGGGTAGCACATGAAGTAGCAGCCATCTATGACAAGGCTGTGAACTTCAAAGACTTTACCTTGACCGAAACAGACCAAGCTGCAGCAGATGCTCTTTCTGTCAGCATTGACACAGACAAGGCTCCTTATTATGCAGCTCGTATTTTGGACAATGTGACCATTGCACCAAGTCCACAATGGTTGCAAAACCTCCTCATGAATGAAGGTATCCGTCCCATCAATAATGTGGTCGACGTGACCAACTATATCCTGCTTTACTTTGGTCAGCCTATGCATGCCTTTGACTTGGATACCTTTGAAGGAAATGACATCCGTGTGCGTGAAGCGCGTGCAGGTGAGAAATTGGTGACCTTGGACGGGGAAGAGCGTGAGTTGGAAACAAGTGACCTCGTGATTACGGTTGCTGATAAACCTGTTGCCCTTGCAGGTGTCATGGGGGGAGAGGCTACAGAAATCTCTGAAAACTCTAGTCGTGTCGTCCTTGAAGCAGCTGTCTTCAATGGCAAATCGATCCGTAAGACCAGCGGTCGCCTCAACCTTCGTTCTGAATCATCTTCTCGCTTTGAAAAAGGGATCAACGTGGCAACTGTTAATGAAGCCCTTGATGCAGCAGCGAGCATGATTGCTGAATTGGCTGGTGCAACCGTGCGTAAGGGCATCGTTTCAGCAGGTCAGTTGGATACTTCAGATGTGGAAGTTTCTTCCACTCTTGCAGACGTTAACCGTGTCCTTGGAACAGAGCTTTCCTACGCGGATGTTGAGGATGTCTTCCGTCGTCTTGGTTTTGGCCTTTCTGGAAATGCAGAAAGCTTCACAGTCAGCGTTCCTCGTCGCCGTTGGGACATCACTATCGAAGCGGATCTTTTTGAAGAAATTGCTCGGATTTATGGTTATGACAAATTACCAGCAACCCTTCCAAAAGATGACGGGACAGCCGGTGAATTGACAGCGACTCAAAAATTGCGTCGCCAAGTTCGGACCATTGCTGAAGGGGCTGGATTGACAGAAATCATCACTTACGCCTTGACAACTCCTGAAAAAGCAGTGGAGTTTACGACTGCACCAAGCAACTTAACGGAGCTCATGTGGCCAATGACTGTGGACCGTTCAGTCCTCCGTCAAAATATGGTTTCAGGTATTTTAGATACAGTTGCCTACAACGTAGCGCGTAAGAACAAAGATTTGGCTCTCTATGAGATCGGAAAAGTTTTCGAGCAAACTGGTAATCCAAAAGAAGACTTGCCAAATGAAATCAATAGCTTTGCCTTTGCTTTGACTGGCTTAGTTGCTGAAAAAGACTTCCAAACTTCAGCTGTTCCAGTTGACTTCTTCTATGCTAAGGGAATCTTGGAAGCCCTCTTTGCTCGCTTGGGTCTTGAAGTGACTTATACAGCAACACAGGAAATCAAGAGTCTCCACCCAGGACGTACAGCCTTGATCTCTCTCGGTGACCAAGTTCTTGGTTTCCTCGGTCAAGTACACCCTGTGACGGCTAAGGCTTATGATATTCCTGAGACTTATGTAGCTGAGCTTAACCTTTCAGCTGTTGAAGCAGCCCTTCAACCAGCCACAGCCTTTGTGGAAATCACTAAATTCCCAGCTGTGAGCCGTGATATCGCCCTTCTCCTCAAAGCAGAAGTGACTCACCAAGAGGTGGTCGATGCCATCCAAGCAGCTGGCGTGAAACGTTTGACAGATATCAAACTCTTTGACGTCTTCTCAGGCGAAAAACTAGGACTTGGTATGAAGTCAATGGCTTATAGCTTGACCTTCCAAAATCCAGAAGATAGCTTGACAGATGAAGAAGTTGCACGCTACATGGAAAAAATCCAAGCTTCTCTCGAAGAAAAAGTAGACGCAGAAGTACGTTAAAATGTGTATAGAAAAAACCGTTGATGACTCATCAACGGTTTTTAAAATTCATTTTACAAGATGGTTTCCATGACCGTTTCTTGAGGTTTCATGCCCTGTCTTTGATAGAAGCGAAGGGCTCCTTCATTGTCATTCCAGACATTAAGTGTCATGTTGTAGCATCCGATTTCCTTGGCATAACGAAGGGCAAACTGATAAAGTTGATCGCCGATTTTTTGTCCACGCGTTGCTTGATCGACACACAAGTCCTCGATGAAGAGGGTTTTTATCGGATGAAGCACAGGATTGTCAGAGACTTCTTTAATGGTGATGAAGAGATGTCCTAGGATCTGGTCATCCGCATTTTCGTAGACGAAAATCGGTGTCTGCTCTTGCGTCATTAACTTTTTCAATTCTTCTTCACTATATTTTCCGCCACTTTCTTTGAAAATATCGGGACGGGCTTGGTGGTGAACGGAAAGAATTTGTTCTAAGAGACCAAGCAAAGCAGGAATATCTTTTGGTTGAGCTGAACGAATCGTCATGTAGATCCTCCTTAGTAGTATTTTCTTCATTATAAAAATTTCTTACAGAGCTTGTCAATGGAAAAAGGAACGCTAAAAGGTGCGCAAATGCGGGCCTTTTATTTCTTACCTCAAATGATCTTGTCAACCATATTTTTATTTTTGACAAATATTTTTATTTTTTTGACAAATATGCTTGTCAAAAAGAAAAAGAAGTGTTACAATGTTTTTAGTTGAAAGAAGGGGAGGTTTCTTATGGGAGCCATATGGATTCTATTTATCCCTTTTCTGGTTATCGTTTATGCAAGCTCAGAAAAGAAGATAAAAGGATTGAACAGACGCATCAGACGATTAGAAAAACAAGTGAAAGGAAATCAAGACATGTCTAGACTTTTAGAAGAATTGAAAGGCCAAACGGCCACTGTTACGTTAAATGGTTTTGGAACTAAATATGAGATTATGGATATCGATGAAGATTGGGTCAAATTGAGCCGTGAGAATAGGAAAAAAGAGAAGGAAACCAAATTAGTTCGCATCGAAGATATTCAAGGTATTCAACTATAAGGGGGCGGATGCCATGATCTTAAAAAATCGACTGAAAGAGCTGAGGGCGCGTGATGGTCTCAACCAATCCGAGCTAGCCAAGCTAGCTGGAGTCTCGCGCCAGTCTATCAGTCTCTTGGAGCGGGGTGAATACACCCCTTCGGTTATCATTGCCATCACCATCGCCCAGATTTTCAAGGAACCGGTGGAAAATGTTTTTAGTCTAGTAGAGGAAGAGGAATAACAATGAAAAAGCAACAAAAAGAACGAACCCCGCGTTACCGTTTTTGGAGAAATGTAGGGATCATTACCGTTTCTGGTTTGATCGGAGGAGTTATCGGATTTTTGACAGAAATGTTTGGATACGAAAAGCCCCTAGAAATCCAATCCTTCTTTAGTAAAGAAGTACTCCTTTTGGGCTCAGCAGTTTTATTCTTAGTCGCATTTATACTCACGATGGTCTTACTGATGTGCGCGAGAAAAGTCCATCAAAAGATGCTCCAAATAGAAGACGATGATGAAGCCTATCACTATGACATTCAAAAGAAAAAACTATATGGCTTAGCGACCATTTTTAAAGGCATCATGATCTTGCCCTACTTTTTAGTCGTCATTTTTTATAGTCAATTGGTCGACTTAGATAGACCTGGCGCTGGGGACATGGCTTTTATCTTTGGAGACTTTACCATGCTCTATCTCTTTCTTGTCTTGATTGCCCTATTTTTCCTATCGGATATCTTCTTTCGCAAGACCTTCCATCTGATTTATGGAAAACCGATTCCCCGCAATGCCAATGCCAAGGAAGTGCGTGAATTTATGATGAGTATGATGGATGAAGCAGAAAAGCAGATTAGCTACGAGGAAAACTATGAAATTATCATTAAGTTAAGCAATTATATCTTGCCGATTTCCTTAATTGCGATATTCTTAGTTGGCATTGCTTTCCATACAGATATCTTGTTAGCATTAGTAGTGGTATCACTGATTTATGTCTATATCTTGGTCTCTCAGTACAAGATTACCAAACGTTATTATAAAGAGTAGAGGAGTCATCCATGTTAGAAATTAGAAATTTAGAAAAAAGCTTTGGGAATAAGCAGGTTCTCTTCGGAGTAGATCTGACAGCTCAACAAGGGCATATCCTTGGCTTAGTTGGGAAAAATGGGGCCGGGAAAACAACTATTTTCCACAGTATCTTGCGCTTTTTGGACTACAGCGGCGAGATTCGCCTAGGTGGCAAAGCGATCACCCAAGAAACCTACAAGGAAATTGGCTATTTGCCAGAAGAACGTAGTCTTATGCCAAAACTCACGATTTTTGAGCAGGTCCGCTATTTGGCTGCCTTAAAAGGAATGAGCACTGCTGAGGTCAAGGAAAAATTACCGACCTGGATGGAAAAACTCCAAGTAAAAGGAAAATTGACCGATAAAATCAAGAGTCTCTCAAAAGGGAACCAACAGAAGGTGCAATTGATCATCACCTTGATCCATGAGCCTAAATTGATCATATTAGATGAACCCTTTAGTGGCTTGGATCCGGTCAATACAGAAGTGCTCAAGCAGGTCATCTTTGAAGAAAAAGAGCGTGGGGCAACCATTATCTTTTCTGACCACGTCATGACCAATGTTGAAGAGTTGTGTGATGATATCCTAATGATCCGTGATGGTTCGGTTGTCCTTTCAGGGCCTGTCCAAGAGGTCCGGAATAGCTATGGCAAGACTCGCCTCTTTGTCTCAAACGACTTTAGCAAAGAAGAGCTAGAAGCTCTGCCACACGTGACCAAGGTCAGCATGACCAAGCAAGGGACGTGGAAGTTGATCTTGGATGATGCATCAGCTGGTCCAGAATTATTTGACCGCTTGACCAAGGGCCACTACCTAGCAACCTTTGACCACCAAGCCCCAACTATTGATGAGATCTTTAAACTTGAATCAGGAGTAGAAGTATGAAACAGATGTTTGTCGTAATGAAAGAAACCTATATTAGACAAGTGAAATCATGGAGTTTCCTCTTCATGGTCTTGGGCCCCTTTCTCTTTTTAGGGTTGAGCGTAGGAATCGGTTATCTGACGGGTTCTTCTACAGATGCTAAGAATCAAGTGGCCTTGGTAACAGAAGTCTCTGCTGTCAAAGAAAGCCTTAAAGACACAGATGGCTTGACCTTAGACTACAAAGATGAAGCTATAGCTAAAAAAGCCATCAAGGATGAGAAAGTAGCTGCTTACTTGACGGTCGATGAAAAAGATGGCCAGCTAGAAGCTACTTATGTGGGCGACCAAGCCATGAAAACGGAATTGAAAAGCCTTGTCGCTGCTAAATTAAGCCAGGTTCAACAAGGGATCAATCTAGCGCGTGCCAATCTAAGCAAAGAGCAAGTCACAGTCTTGTCTCAACAGGTTTCTCTGAAAGAAAAAATTGATGAGAAAAAAGAAGGCTTGAAAATGGTGCAAACCATGGTTGCAGGTGCTCTAGGAATGTTGCTTTATATGATTTTGATGTTCTACTCTGGTATCACAGCCCAAGAAGTGGCCAGTGAAAAAGGAACCAAGATCATGGAAGTGGTCTTCTCTAGTATCAAAGCAACCGACTATTTCTTCGCACGCATGCTCGGACTCTTCGGAGTGATTTTTACCCATATTTTTGTCTATGTAGTTGGGCTAGTAGCTGTTTGGATCTTTAGAGCAGATATCCCTGTTGTCAAGGATTTTCTCGCTCCAAACTCTCCAATTACCCAACATCTAGCAGAAGCGATCTCGCTCAATACCGTCTTCTTCATTATCCTTGGGGTCTTTATGTATGTGGTGCTCTCTGCCTTCTTAGGCTCCACAGTAGCACGACCTGAAGATTCAGGAAAAGCGATTTCGCCACTAATGATGTTAGTCCTCTTTAGCTTCTTTGGGGTAACCACCTTGGGAAGTGCCGGTGATGTCTTCTTATTGAAGATCGGTTCCTACATTCCATTCATTTCAACCTTCTTCATGCCTTTCCGTACCATTAATGGCTATGCGACTGGTCTTGAATCTTGGGCTTCATTGGGAATTGCGGTTCTCTTTACCATCGTGGGAACAGTTCTCATCGCTCGTATCTATGCGAGCCTGATCCTTCAGACCGATGACCTCGGACCATGGAAGACCATTAAACGTGCTCTTAGCTATCGCTAATCAGATGAGCTCTCAGTTATTGCTGAGGGCTTTTTGATTGCAAATTGACTTTTGCAAGCCTTTTCAATACAATAGAACTACAGAAAAGGAGGCGGACATGAACTATATTGAGTTTGCTGAAAATGAGCGTCTGTCCACAATTGTCCTTGGGATGATGCGGATCAGTCAGATGAGTGAAGATGAGGTGGAGGCCTTGGTAGAGGGGGCCTTGTTGATTGGGATCAACACTTTTGACTTAGCGGATATCTATGGCGATGGCCAGTGTGAGGTCCTGCTGGGTAAGGTTCTCAAGCGTCGTCCGGATCTTCGGGACCAGATGTGGATCCAGTCCAAGTGTGGGATTCGCAAAGACGGCTTTACCTATTTTGATTTTTCCAAAGACTATATTTTGGATTCCGTTGATGGCATTCTTGAGCGTCTGCAGATCGAGCGCTTAGATAGTCTCCTCCTTCACCGACCGGATGCCCTCATGAAGCCGGAAGAAGTGGCGGCAGCTTTTGATCACTTGGAGCAAGCGGGCAAGGTCCGTCATTTTGGGGTGTCCAATCAAAATCCTATGATGATGGAATTGCTCAAAACAGCTGTCAAACAACCACTCAAGGTCAACCAGTTGCAGTTGAGTGCCGCCTTTACGCCTAGCTTTGAAGCCGGTTTTCATGTCAACATGGAAGGGCCAAAAGCAGCTGTGCGAGATGGCAGTGTCTTTGAGTATTGTCGCTTAACCGATACGGTGATTCAAGCTTGGTCTGTCCTCCAGCATGGCTATTTCAAGGGGAATTTTGTGGGCAAAGAAGAGTTTGCGGCTCTCAATCACGTCCTCACTGACTTGGCGAAAAAATACCAGGTCACACCGACAGCTATTGCCCTTGCCTGGGTCCTCCGCTATCCTGGTAAGATGCAGGCGGTCATCGGAACGACCAAACCCCAGCATGTCCTTGAAGCAGGGAAAGCAGCAGAGGTGAATTTGACCCGCAAGGAATGGTATCAAATCTACTTGGCTGCAGGTAATGATTTGCCTTAGAATCTTATTAGTAGACCAGCCCTCACTTGTATTAGTGGGCTGTTTTTTTGTTTTATGTTTTACAGATTTTTCTTGACAAGTCTTTCTTTTTTATGGTATTCTTTAGGAAACATATGTTGCGTAACAATCGTTGCGCGAAAGGAGTCTTATGCCACCAAAGGTCAAATTTAGTAAAGAGGCTATCATTGGGACGGCTTTACAGTTGGTGAGAGAAGAGGGAATGGCTAGTTTGACGGCTCGAGCATTAGCGGAGAAACTAGGAGCCACACCGAGAGTCATTTTTGGGCAATTTGCTAATATGGCTGAGTTACAAGCAGAGGTTATTGGTGCTGCGGAAATGGTCGTGGTGGAGTATATTCGTAAGGCCTTGGAAGATGAGAAGCCTTTTCGATCCGTCGGGGTTGCTTATATCCTTTTCGCCTCAAAAGAACCCCAACTCTTTCAATTGCTTTTCCAAAATCCTAGCAAAGAGCCGATTCGTCGCTTTCAAGATTTTCTTCCCATGAAGGATCATAGTTACCAATTGGTTCTGGATTCGATCGTTGCAGACTATCCTTTGACTGTAGAGGAGGCTAGTCGCTTGTACCAGCATCTATTTATCTACTCGCACGGGATGGCCTCTATGGTTGCTTCTGGTATTTATCAGTTCGGCATGGAAGAAGTGATTGGATTACTGACAGAGGTTTGTCAATCTCTCATCAAAGAAATGGTAGGAAAGAAATGATTCAACTAGAAAATGTGCACAAAAGTTACGGCCAAACCAAGGTTTTAAAGGGGATTGATTTGCAGATTCAAGACCAGGATGATGTGGTTATCCTTGGCCCTTCTGGATCGGGGAAATCAACTCTCTTAAATGTGTTATCAGGCTTAGAAAAGGTAGACGAAGGGCATATTCTCATTCAAGGACAAGATTTATCACAACTCACGGATGCTCAATTGACGGACTTTAGACGTGAGAAGATTGCCTTTATTTTCCAGCAGTATTATCTATTGCCGAATCTGACGGTCAGACAGAATGTAAAGATGGGAGCTGATCTGGCAGACAATCATGATTTTTTGCAGATCATCAAGGATTTGGGACTTGGCGATAAGCTGGACAAGTATCCGAGTGAATTGTCTGGTGGGGAACAGCAGAGAGTGTCTATTGCCCGGGCCTTGGCCAAAAAGCCAGAGATACTCTTCTTAGATGAGCCGACGGGAGCTCTCGATGAAGAAACAGGGCGCAAGAT
>CABSQC010000030.1 GCA_902479835.1 uncultured Streptococcus sp.
ATTTTATGCATATTTCTCCCGCTTGGTTTTTTATCAATAATTAGGAATATAAAAACCAACAAAACCCTTGATTATTATACCGTTGACAAGTTTTTCAAAAACCTGTATGATAGAAAAAAGTTTATTAAAAAGGGGACGTATTTTGACAAAATATACTATTTCACGTAAACAAACTTTAACTTTAGCTTCCGTTGTTTTAGGAACGGTCTTCACAGGGACTACTATTGCTTCTGCTGATGACGTTGCACCTAGCACAACCCAAGCTGCTCCTGCAGCTACTACAGCAGCAAAATCACCTATCACCGCTGCAACAGAAGAAATCACCGCCAAAGCCAATACACCAGTTGTTCCCGCTGATAAAGCAAAAGCTGGAGATGTCATTGCTGTGGACGTCAAGAAAACTGGCCCATCTGCTAAAACAGACGGCGCAGACACCACCACTACTTCAACAGCAACTATCAAAACGACTAGCTTAGCCGATCAAGACACACCTGTTGGCACTTCAAAACCAGTGTCATCTACCAAGACAGCTACATCAACTAAAGAAACAGCTGACTACACTGAGACAACTACAGAAACCGTCAATAAAACAACTCTAGTCGAAGTGACAAAAGAAGCAGATGTCATCAATAAAAAAGAAGTCCAAGCAACATCAGACATCGTCTTTGTCATTGATAAATCAACTTCAATGGATTCCCACATCAATGATACAATGAAGAATGTCGAGACCTTTGTTCGAAATCTTTCTGCTAAAAATATTCAAGCTCGTTTAGGGTTGGTTGAATATGAAGACTCAAAACAAACAAAATACCACGATTTTAATGGATCAAAATTCACAACGGATCCAGAAAGTTTCATTTCCGCTCTGAAAACCATCAAAACTTATGGTGCTGATGAAAATGCTACTGTTCCATTGCACCACATCGCTACTTCAGCGGACTACAACTGGGGGACTGGGGCAAACAACCATCGCTTTGCTTTCTTGATTACAGATGAGGACATTGATCTTACAAAGGATACACCAACAAAAGAAGCGACACTGAAAGCCCTTCAAGATGCTGGTATCTCTTTGACAGTGGTTGGTGAAACACGTGAAAAAAAAGACTTTGATCCATTGGTCAATGGAACAAATGGTCTCTACCTAGATATCGACAAAAACTTTGCTAACTTGTTGAACGTTCAATTTGCCAATAAAGTCGTTGAAACCGTTCAAAAAGGTCGTGTCTTCAAGGTACAAACAGACAAATATGAGTTGATTTCAAAAACTCATCGCGTGGCGAAAGCAAAACCACAAACACCTAGCATCCAAACGCCTGCAACACCGACTCCTACTCCTCAAAAACCGGCTGTTGTAACCCCTGTGAAACCGGCTGTATTCACACCAGCTAAAAACGAGCCTGCCAAAACAGCAGTCTATATCGCACCTGCAGCTCTTCCTCAAAAAGAAGCAAGTCTTCCAAATACAGGAAGCAAAAACTCCATTGCTTTGACGACTCTAGGTCTTGGTCTTCTTAGCATGGGTGCTGCCTTTGGACTCTCTCGTAAAACAAAAAAAGACTAACATGAAAAAGCCTAATCAAATGATTAGGCCTTTTTAGCTCGGTACGAATGATTCCTGTTTGCCATTTCCATTTGAAAGTAGAAATCTTCAGCTTCTACCAAAAGATTCTTGTCCTCCGCTATGATATAATGGGGACAGTACAAGGGAGGAAACCAATGTTACAAGAACTAGCCTTTACAGGCCAATGGAGACACTATCAAAAACGCGTTCTCGATAAGAGTGACGCTTTTATGGCGGATGGCCACCTGCATTTGGTAGCAGCTCCTGGCTCTGGAAAAACAACCTTGGGTATCGAATTTATCCGGCGCTTTGGGCAACCAACTCTTATCCTTGCACCTACAGTCACGATTCGCCAGCAATGGGTGGACCGGATTGTCCAAGCATTCTTGAAAGATGAAAGCCAAGCGGAGCACTTGATTTCGCAAGACTTAAAACATCCTAAGCTGATTACTGTGGCTACCTATCAGGCCCTACACAGTGCTATGAATCAAGTCGTCGGTCAATCGCAAGCTGAAGATACCGATGACCAGGCAGAGATTGAAACATTTGATTTTAAAGGCTTTGATATCTTTACTACTTTCAAAGCCATCTCACTTGGGACCCTTTGTTTAGATGAATGTCACCACTTGCGCAATGAATGGTGGAAGAGCTTGGAAGCCTTTCGTCAAGCCTTCCCTGACTTAAAGATGATCTCCCTCACCGCCACCCCTCCCTATGAAGGGGATCCTGCCCTTTGGGATCGCTATATCCGCATGTGTGGTGAGATCGATGAGGAAATTACGGTTCCCGAATTGGTCAAGGAAGACACCCTTTGTCCCCACCAAGACTATGTCTACTTTGCCTTTCCAACCAAGGAAGAGCAAGAGCAGTTGGACGCTTTTAGCCAACAAAAGAATGCTCTCTTGCAACAACTGACTTCCGATCCCCTCTTTTGCCAATACCTCCAAACCTGCCAGGCCTTATCTGGTCAGATCAGCGATGATGAATTGCTCAATGAGCCCAAGTATCTCTCTGCTACCCTGATCTTTCTTCGAAGCAGGGGAATCGCCTTTCCCAAACGTTTCCAGGACCTTTTAGGAGCTAAAAAACTACCTGCTTTCACCATGGACTGGCTTGAAATTCTCCTGCAAGGCCTGCTCTTTCAGGTACCTCATTGGTACAATCTACCAGAGGAATATGAGAAACAAGTCCTCCATGAATTAAAAGCAGCTAGTTTAATCGATCGAAAACAAATCAAACTAGTCCGCAACAAAAAACAAGACCTCCTGCTGAATCAATCCCTCGGAAAACTCAATGCGGTTCGAGAGATTTTCAAGGCGGAATACCAGGCTCTTGGAAGCCAACTGCGCCAACTGGTTTTAACAGACTATATTCGCCAAGAGTTTGAAGTTCATCTCGGGGACAAGGATGCCCAATTCACTCAGTTGGGAGTGCTCTCTTATTTCGAATCCATTCGCAGTGAAAGCATAGAGCTATCGACTCCTCCTGCCATCGCTGTCTTAACAGGTAGTATCGTCATCATCCCAACAGTTGCTAAGTCAAGAATAGAAGAGCTTCTAGGAGTGGATCGACTGACTTACCAAAATGTCGGCCAATTATCTCCTGATGACTTTCTCAAGGTTCGCTTGGTAGGTTCGCAACATGATTTGGTGACAGCTGTGACCCAGCTCTTTCAAGAGGGACTCATCCAAGTTGTCATTGGAACCAAGTCTCTTCTAGGAGAAGGCTGGGATGCTCCTTGTGTCAACTCCCTGATCCTAGCGAGCTTTGTCGGTAGCTTTATGCTCAGCAACCAAATGCGTGGTCGTGCCATCCGAGTATGGCCTGAGGATCCAGACAAGACCAGTAACATCTGGCATCTGGTCTCCATCAATCTTTCCCTAAAGAAATGGTATGAAAAGTCAGATCTTGAAAAGGAAGAGATCGAAGCCATCACTGATCAGCTGAAACAATACAGTCCTGATCTGGAGCTCTTAGAAAGACGGATGAAGCAATTTTTAGGCCTCCACTACAAGGAACCCTTTATCGAATCCGGTATCGAGCGTCTGGCCTTTGACAATATCCGCTATACTAAAAAACAGTTACAGAAACTCAACGAAGAGACCTTAGAGCGCTCTACCTATCGTCAAGAACTCCGGGATGGCTGGCAAAAAGCTCTTCCGATTCTGGAGAATATGGAGATTGCAAACGAGGTACAAGTGGATAAACACTTCCTGCCTCTGGCCCTATTTTTTGATGCTAGAAAGCTCGCTCGTTGGCTGACGGCTGCTACTTTGACCGATTCTTTCGCCAACCTGATTTACTATTCACATAGAGGTGGATGGAATACAGGGTCTCTTATTCTTCTATTCGTCTTAGCTGTTCTCGCACTCCTTGCTTGGCTCCGCTACTACCTCTATAAGAGTCCTTATAAACGGCTAGAGGTCTTTGGCCAGGCCATTCACCAAGCTTTACTCCTTTCTGGCCAGATCCAGACCCAGGAGACCCGCATCCAAGTGGTCCGAGATAGAAAGGATGCCATCAACACGCTGATCTATATGAAGGGCGGAACCATGCGGGAGAAGGAACTCTTCTCGCAAACCATGATCGAATTCTTCGCACCGATTGAAAATCAGCGTTATATCCTGAAAGCACAGGAAAAGGTATCCGATCAAACAGAATATTTCGCTGTACCAAGCCTCTTTGACAAACGGAAAGAGGATGCCCAAGCCTTTGTGGAGCAAATCCGAAAGAGCCTAGGTAAGTATGACCTCGTCTATACCCGAAGTGCCGAAGGTCGCGCTATTCTCCTTGATGCGCGCATTAAGGCCTTAGCTAATAAACAAGAGCGCACCTTCACCAAGAAACAAGTGATGTCGGATTTGAAGTAAAAATTTATTTCACAATAAAAGAAAAGTCTAGTAGATTCATTTCTACTAGACTTTTTCGTTACTCAATCACAATCATAGCCTTAATAGTCTTGCGTTCATCCATATCTTTATAAGCTTGATCAATCTCATCCAAGCTATAGCTATGAGTGAAGACACGTCCTGGATTGATATCGCCATCCAGAACGGCCTTGAGCAAGAACTGCTTGTCATAGGTGGTGACAGAGGCTGCTCCACCTGCCACAGAAATATTTTGGGCAAAGGTCGAACCTAGAGCACGGTTCTTGTAATGAGGCACACCGACAAAACCTAAACGTCCACCATTGTGAAGGACCCCAAGGGCTTGATCGACAGCTGCTGCGGTACCGACACATTCAAGAGCTGCATCTGCTCCTCCACCAAGGATTTCACGAACCTTGGCGATGCCTTCCTCACCACGCTCTGCGATGACTGCAGTTGCACCAAATTCCAAAGCCATTTGTTGGCGGTCTTGGTGACGACTCATAAGGACAATTTGCGATGCTCCACGCATCTTAGCTGCGATGACCGCACATTGACCTACAGCTCCATCCCCGATAACGACAACCTTGTCACCTTTTTGCACATTAGCTACACGCGCCGCATGGTAGCCTGTCGGCATGACATCTGCCAGCGTCAAGAAGGATTTGAGCATGGCTTCTGTATAATCAGACGGTTGCCCTGGAATTTTGACAAGAGCCCAGTTAGCATATTCGAAGCGCATGTACTCTGCTTGGACCCCATCAGACCAGTTGCTCCCGATATGGCGGTCACACGTCCCATCATAGCCAGCACGACAGGCATCACACTCCCCACAACCATGAGTGAAAGGGGCGATGACAAAGTCTCCCGGTTTCACCGTTGTAATAGCTTCTCCGATTTCTTCAACGATCCCAATAGCTTCGTGCCCACTATTTTGATGGCCGGCTTCAATATCAGGATTACGGTAGCTCCATAGATCGGATCCACAAACACAGGTACGAACGATGCGGAGAATAACATCATCCGGTGCTTCGATGCGTGGACGTTCTACTTCTACTAGACCCACTTGCCCAGCTTTTGTATAAACTGTTTTCTTCATAGGAACAACCTACTTTCTATTGCTTACTTACCTACAGTATACACTTTTTCTTAGGCTTCTGCTCGTACCAACTCGTCATTAATGATGGTGATGATCATGCCCATGACCTTGATCCACTTCCAGTTCTTCGATATTTCGCTTGTGGGCTCGGTGGGTTGCCAAGTCTTCATCGACCTCAATGGTGACGTTTTGAAAGCCACAATCTTTGAGCAAGGTACGAATCGATTCTTTACAAACCTCCATGTGGTTGACATGCTCTAGACAAACATGGACAATGGCGTTTTTTTCCAAACCATCCATGGTCCACAGATTGAGCTGGTTGATACTAGCCACATGGTCCAACTGCTCCAAATCACTCTTAACTTGCTGGATATCTACTCCTTCTGGTACAGCATCGAGGAAAATCCTGAGCGTGCTCCAAAAACGTGGAATGGCTTTTGACAGAATAAAGATGGAAATGGCAAGAGATAAGAGCGGATCCAGAATATACCAGTCGGTAAATCGGAGAACAATGGCCATTAGGATAACAGCCACCCAACCCAAGGTATCTTCCAGAAAATGCAGGCTGAGAATGGATTCGTTCTTGGTTTGTCCTTTGCGAATGACGAGACTCGCTAGCACATTGATGCTGACGGCTATGATTCCAAGCCAGAGGATGCCCTCATCGTTGACAGGTTGTGGGTGAACCAATTTCGTTATATTTTCCAAAATGACCAGAACAGACCCTGTCATGAGAATCACAGCTGTTACCATGGCCCCTAAAAGGCTAAAGCGCTTGTAGCCCAAGGTATAGTGGCTGTCTTCTTCACGATTGGAAATACTCTCCAAAAAGGCGGAGATCCCAATAGCGATTGCATCCCCCAAGTCATGGACCGAATCCGCAAGGACTGCACTGGATCCAAAAATCCCTCCTGCAATAAACTCAACAATGGCATAACTCAAATTCAAGAAAAAAGCGATCCAGACCGCATGTTTTGTCTTCATAATCCTTAATCCTCTGATATAATAGATTCATGAACATCATGTTCATTATCTATTATCCAATACTATCAACAGAAAGGATAGGAGCAAACTGTTTAGGGTGTACGTTACTGAACAATTTGTTCAAATTGTCCATATGAATACTAAGGATCGTCGCATCACCAAAACTCGAAAAGCTATCTATCAAGCTTTTTTACAATTACTCAACCAAAAAGACTACGAGGCCATCACGGTTCAGGAAATCATTGACTTAGCCGATGTGGGGCGATCAACCTTTTACAGCCATTACGAAAGTAAGGAATTATTGCTAGATGAACTCTGTCAAAAGCTCTTTCACCATCTCTTTGAGCGTGCTGAACACCTCTCACCACAAGACTATCTGGCTCATATCTTTCAGCATTTCAAGAAAAATCAAGATCATGTGACCAGTCTCTTGCTCTCTAAAAACGATTATTTTATCCGGCAACTGCGAAAAGAACTAGAACACGATGTCTACCCAATGGTTGCCGACGAACTCATCAAGGCCCATCCAACTCTCCCTCACTCTTACCTCAAACACTTGGTCGTCAGCCATTTCATCGAAACCCTCAGCTGGTGGTTGAAAAAAGGCAAGTCCTACACCGAACAAGAAGTGATCCAATTTTATTTGGAGATTTTAAAAGTGGGCTCGAACTAGAAGGGAGTATTTTCAATGACCAGCGTGCAATTTTACTTTCTATTTCCATCACTCTTCATGCTTCACGAACTGGAAGAAATCGTTTGGATGCCATCCTTTGTCAAAAAAATATCAATCCAGTATCCAAACAATCGAATCCTAACTTATTACACTCCTTTTGCTTTCAACTTTATTGTCTTGGAGCAATTTCTGATTCTTATGACGTCGCTATATCTTAGTTACCAGTTTAATAACTATAGCATTTACGCAAGCATCATAATCGCTTATATCTACCATGTATTCGGACATCTGATTCAAACAATCGTTATACGAAAATATGTGCCTGGATTGTTGACGGGCATTTTAACGAGTTTGTTTGCTCTTTGCAATCTCAAAAATGAATTTCCAATTAAACTTTATGGTTACTCTCTTTTTACCTTATTGGTTATTATATTAAATCTTGTAGTATCATTTATGATTCTTCATAAAATCAGTCATAAAAAATAGTACTCAGGCAATCATATCTTAGAAAGGAAACCCTAAGTTCTTCCACATTCTTCTCGGCTTTTTTACAGCCTTCTTTGCCCTTGCTTTTGCTCTTCTTCACTTATTGGCTTCTCTTTCTGAAGTTAAAAAAGGAAATCACACTCTAGGAAATACATTTCTCCTCATCGGAAGTAGTCTTGCGACCTTATCTCTCACCCTCTACTTCTTTTTACCGATTATCACTCTAGTTCTTTGGCTGATTGGTTGTGGTTTGATTTGCTACGGGGCCTATTGGAATGGGAAACACAAAGGAAACTTCCACCCAGTTCATCACCTGATTCGGATGTGCATCGCTCTGGTCCTTACCATCTTGTTAGCCTTGTTATAAGAAAAGCTCAAGTTTTAAGAAAAAACTTGAGCTTTTGTATTTTCTATTGATCAAGCCATCAACAGCATGAGAATAGGGATCACCACCATGGTTGCAAGGGTCGTCTCTGTCACCATGACTGCTGCATAATCACTATCAGCTCCGTAGAGTCTGGCAACAACTGGCGCATTGGTCATCACAGGCATAGCGGATTGGATGATAAAGACTTGCTTCATCAAGTTTGGAAGAGGCATCCAGTAAACGATGGAAGCCATCAAGAGAGGAGCAACCAGGAAACGACCTAGTAGAATCAATAGTTGCTCTTTTCCAAGAACCAACTGCTTCACACCTACATGAGATACTGATAAACCGATGAATATCATGGACAAGGGGGTCGTTAAATTGCCCAGATACTGCAAATCACTAGCCAGAAAGGCTGGCAACTTGATCTGCAGCATCACCAAGACTAGTCCCAAGAGAAAGCCCATCAGAGGCGGAGAAAAGACTTTTTTCAGACTCGTTTTGAGATCAAACTGAGCTTCTCCCTCACCATCCCGCTGAATCAGATAGGTCCCCAAAGTCCAGAAAAAGGTCGTATTACACATGTAATAGATCAAAACATAGGGAATACTGGCATCTCCAAAGAGGGCTTGGTTAATAGGAAGCCCCACGAAGATGGTATTGGAGTTAAAAAACATGGAAATAAAGAGGCCACGACGGTCCTGTCTCACCGCAAAGATCCTGGCTACTCCTGTCGCGATGCCAAGCAAAATAACCATAGACAGGGCAGGAAACCGCAAGGCTGGCAACATTTTAAGTAGATCTGCTGCTGTGAAGCGTTGCGTAATGGTGTAGAGCATATAGCAGGGAAGAGCAACTTGAGTGACCAATTTAGCGAGTAGGCCACGCGACTTGTCATCGAACCAGCCTTTTTCACCAATGATAAAGCCCACTAAAATCATGCCCAGGA
>CABSQC010000031.1 GCA_902479835.1 uncultured Streptococcus sp.
TCATAGACCTTTTGGCTGCGTTTGCGGCTTGGACTTTGGGTATTAACCGTCGCTAGTTTTTGGCCATCGACATAGACATCCATTTCCCCATGACCAGGGTCTACGGTTGCGACGACATAGGCCTTGGTGCCTTCAAACTGATAGGTCACCGAAGCTCCCTTTTCCTTGGTCCACATTGAGGTGCCTCGAACGCCTTCTCCATCTTCATTCCATTGGCTATTGGCACGATCAGCAGTCCGGTCAGAATGATAGGCCAAACCAAGCGGATAGCCATCCGTTTCTTCAATGCTAGCTGGCGTCTTATAGACAGAGACGCCGTTCAAGATTGGAGTGGCTTGGGCATCGGTGATGGACACCCGGAGGTAGCGGCTATCAACTGGTTGCCCTTTGATCAAACGGCGGTATCCAACGGTTGACCCAGCCCCAAAAGGAACCCATTGCCCATTCACCGCTACATCGATGGTGAAACCGGAAATCCGTTGGCCTTTCTCGATGGTTTCTTTGAGCTCTACCACATCAAAATATTGCTCTTTTCCAAGATCGAGGACAAAAGATCCGGTCTTGGCATCATCGGCAGGTGCCCAACTGGTCTTCTCATCTCCATCCGTCAAATAGCTGGCTGAGTAATGAGCATTGCGACGTGTCGAGTCAGCTTCTACCAAAGCGCCCGCCGCATAGTCCACACTGTAGAGTTGGTCCAAGGTCTGACGGAATTCTTTCAAACGCGCCACATCCGCATCCGCAAATTTTCCGTCTTGGTTGGGTGGGATATTGAGCAAAAGCGGGGTTCCACGACCAACCGATTTGAAGTAAATATCCATCAATTCGCGCAAAGACTTAGGCTCTTGATTGTCATGGTAGAACCAGCCGGAACGAATGGAAACATCGGCTTCTCCCACTGAGTATTGCTTCCCTTCTGAATCCCCGTGATTGAGGTAACTGTTGGATGGATTGTTGCGAATCTTATCCGGATTGACCTTATGCCAAACTGGATCTCCGGCAATTCCCTTTTCATTTCCAATCCAACGAACATTGGTCGGCTCAGCTGAGAAGATGGCTATATCTCCTTGGGCCTTGCGGATGGCATCAAACCACTTATCAAAGGTATAGGTGACTTTTTGAGCCCCATCGCCACGCGCTCCATCCATCCAGACTTCCACGAACTTGCCCTTGTTTCCATATTTTGGATCTTCAAGGATTTCTTTGAGCTGGTTGAGATAGTATTCGTTGTATTGGTCCTCTGTATCCACATGGTAGAGCGGGCTGTGAGCATCCCAAGGGGAGAGGTAGACTCCCATATCCATGTCATACTTGCTGGCAGAAGCAGAAACTTCGGCTAGGACATCGCCTTTTCCTTCCTTCCAACCACTTTTGGCAATGGTATGGTCGGTGTATTTAGAAGGGTACAAGAGGAAGCCATCGTGGTGCTTGACGACCATGATGGTCCGTTTGAAGCCCGCCTCTTTCAGGGTTTTGATCCACTGATCGGTATCCAGATGCTCTGGATAGAAATAACAAGGATCTTCTTGCCCATCTCCCCACTCACGATCGTAGTAGGTATTCATCCCAAAGTGAATGAAAGCCGCCAATTCTTCGCGGTGGTATTGCATTTGGGCCTTGCTTGGAAGCGGTCCATAATCCGCAATCTCAGGCTCCTCATCTAGAGAGGTAGCTGGTTGGGTGGCTTCTGTCCCTTGGCTAACTGTGCGGTTTTTTTTCTCACTCGTTGCAGCTGAGGAATGCCCTGATTCTTCTTGGTGCTCGTTCACAGTTGTTTCCTCCTATCTTTGCTTTTTAACACATCTCATTTTGATCGCCGGTGACTCTCACTATTTTGAGCTTGCTCATATTTAGTTATTTGAACAAAAAGTCCAAAGATAAGCTAGTGATTGTCTTTATCTTCAAGTATCCTAGACTGTTTCAACTGTTCGGCATCATTGATTAAGTGGAGGCGGTATTCTTGTAAGATGGTGCCATCTTCTGCTTTGTGGATGACGCGGATTGGATCACCTTCATGGACGCTTGGCACAACTGTTGCAAGACCGTGATGGCTAGCTGCTGCTTCCACTTGTGGATAAGCCCGATCACGCGCATCGATATAGTAATCGGTCACACTTGGGTTGACACCTGGCAAGACATCGCCATTAACACGAATGGTCAGCTGACTCTTTTCTTCTGCCGCAACCTTATTGGCAAAGATCTGAATCTCTGAAATAGAGCTTCCACGTTTACCTTCTGGTGTCTTCATTCGGATCCGAACGGCATAGGTGTCGACTTTATCAAAACTGAAATGATTCATCTTACCAGTTGCTACCGGTTCTTCAACGGTTAGGTGGCTGACTTCTTTCCAGTTAGCTGGATTGTTAAATGGATGGTCTGTTTCGTCTTTAACACGATTTGGATTGCTTGGAACTGTTGGGATTTGTTCCCCTGTATAGTACTCAATCACATACTCACTTGGAGCCCCAACGCCATGGTCTTCGTGGAAACCAACATGGAGGTTGTCCACTGCTCGCTTGGTCAAGATACCAGAGTCCCCAAACAAGATCCCAACAGAATCTTCCGCATTATCACGGCCCCAGTTGGTCCAACGGTTGGCTGGAGCATCGGTAAAGGAGATGACCTTATCATTGACCTTAGCAACTGGATCCGCATCGTTAGAGTCACTTGCAAAAGCGAGTGGCAAAACAGATCCTGTCCATTGCTCTGCTACGTTGGCCCCCTTGACTGTGTTTGCGGAAACACGAATATGAAGACGTGTTGGAAGATCCGTTCCTTCTACACGACCGGCTAGGACAACTTCTCCTTCTTGGGCCAAGAGTTGCGGATCGACCGCATCCCAGGCCACCTTAGCTGTATAGGTCTTACCATTAGAGTGATAGGTCCGCACGCTTTCTGGAAGAGCTGGTTTTTCGCCGACTGGAGTGGTGGTGCTGACTTCTTCTACAGCGATAATGCCTTCAACCGTCACTTGAGCTTGGGCTTCTTTTTCCACACCCTCTACATGACCTGTAACTGTAAAGCTATGGTAATCCTTGACCTGATCTGCTGTCACAGCATCCCAGGTCACGCGTTTTTCTTTAGGGAATCCCTTGTCATACTCAACCAAGACTGTCGCTGGAAGAGCTGGCAAAACGTTTCGATCCGTACTAATCCGTACAGGACGTACCTTCACAACCGTCTTTTCTTCTGGATTTGGCGTGATGGTAAAGCTGACTTCTCCCGTTTGTCCTTGGAAGTTGGCTACTAAATGAACCAATCCTGCTTCCCGCAATTCCAAATCTTTATTGGTTGCAACGGCCTTTCCTTGGCTACCAGCTCTTGTCTTCACATCGATTTGATCTGCTTTGAGACTTGCCTGGCTACCATCTTGGTAATGGGCAATGACTTCAAGTGGTACCGTTTGGTCTTCCTTGAGTTCCTGTCCTTCTGGCAGACGCAATTCTAAACGCTCAATCTGTGGACTTTCTTCTTGGAATTGGACCACATAGGTCTGTACAGCTCCCGTATCCTGAGCAGTCACAAAGATTTGAGCTTTCAAACCATTTTCACGGCTAGCTTGTAGGACCGTCACTTGAGCATTTTCTGCACTTGCTGTGACTTGACCTGGCTCTTGACCATAAGCGAGGGAACGGAAAATGGTATGGTTGCCACTACCAAATTTTGGAAGAGCTACTCCATCTAGCTGAACCGTTGGTTTCTTAGCCTTGGCTACATCTCCTCCTGCAACCACTAGTGTCGCTTGGACCGTTTCCCCATTGCCTAGGAGTCCTGTCGCCTTCAAGCGTGCACCTGGTGTGGACAACTGATCTTCTTGACCAGCTTCCAAGGTCCATTGATCGACCTCATAGTGGGCAGTGGTCCCATCAGTGAAGACTAATTGCACAGCCTTATCCACTGTTGCTAGATCTGCTCCCTGTGGGATTTGTTTGATGACTGGAAGGACTTGTTCCACGCCGATCACATCGACCAGAGCTTCGACCGTGCGTCCTTGAACATGACCTGTCACACGGACTTGGCCAGCACGGCTATAGTCTGCCGCATCCCATTCAACGGCTTCTTCTTGAGCCTTGCCATCACTATAGACCACATTGACCTTACTTGGCAAGGTTGGTTTTTCTCCTAGATAAGCACTTTGTCGAACAGGTTCCACCCCTAATACAGTGCGTTCTGCTTGGTCCTTCTTACCTGTAAAGAGGCTGACTTGGTCTGATTGCAAGCGATCTGAGTCTGCATACAGAGTAAAGGCACCCGCCTGCTCAGTTGATTTGACAATCACAACCCCTTTGCCGTTGAAGGCTTTGCGTTGCCATGAGCCATCTTCCTGCGCTTTGTAGCGTTCACGGCTGGCTTGTTCCCCATTATCGACACCGACAATTTGGCCTTGTCCATGCAAATGGAAATGCACCAAATTATTGGCAGTTGGTACGACACGACCTTCTTCATCGACGATTTCGTAGGTAATATAGGTCAAATCTTTGCCGTCCGCTGCAATCGCGTGTTCTTCTTTCAACAAACGGACACCCGCAGGCTTGCCGGCTGTTTCGACTTGATCTTTCGCAATCACTTCTCCCGCTTCGTTGCGCGCAATAGCTTCTACTTTACCTGGTACATAAGGGACCAACCACTCTAGATAGAGTTCATCCGGATTTGCCCCTTCTTGGTAGGTCCGGCCATCAGCTGTGGTCTTCTTGGTAAAGGTCTTGACTCCTTGTGATTCCCCATTGACAATCAATTCCACACTGTGGGCATTAGAGAAGGTCCGAACAGGAATCCGGCCTTCTTCGTCCATGACACGATTGGCTAATTCTGGATTGTCCCAGTTCCAATGTGGCAAGAGATGGACCATCGGATGTTTCTCTGCCGATACCCATTGACTTTGGTAAAGGTAAAAATCATTCTTTGGAAGGCCGGCAGTATCCACGATACCGAAATAAGAACTTTTCACAGGTGTGTCATTTTGGTTGTGCCATGGTGTTGGCTCACCGATATAATCAGTACCGGTCCAGATAAATTGTCCTGCATAACCGGCATGATCACGGTCAAAGGTCCAAGAGGCGGTCGCTGTCCGACCCCAACCAACCCGGTCATTGCCGTAGTCTGATTGTTCATAATGGCGGTCTTCTTGGTTGCTTCCTACCCATTCTCTTTCAGGGTGATAGTAAGAGCCCCGTGTCCGCGTTGCAGAAGAGGTTTCAGAACCATAAATGAGCCAGTTTGGATGTTTTGCCCGTAAGCTTTCATAGTTGGCTTCTGAATAGTTAAATCCAACCGCATCAAGCTCTGCTGCTACCTTTTCATGGCCTCCTGAGCCATCACCAAAGCGGAATTTATCAGCTCCCATGGTGACATAGCGGGTTGCATCCACGTCCTTGATGGTCTTGACCAAGCGACGAACAGTTGCGACAGATTTGTCTGAACCATCTGCTTCACCGACTTCGTTACCGATTGACCACATGACAATGGCTGGATTGTTCTTGTCCCGCTCTACCATGGTCCGTAGATCGTAATCTGACCAAGTATCCCCCTTACGAGCTTCTGGGTGAGTGGCATCCTTTTCAAAGAAACGACCGTAATCGTATTGTTTCTTGCCACCATACCAGGTATCAAAGGCTTCTTCTTGGACCATCAAGCCCAACTCAGCCGCAATTTTTAAGGTTTGTTCACTGGCTGGGTTGTGAGTCGTCCGGATGGCATTGACTCCCATATCCTTCATCTGTTTGAGACGACGGTATTCAGCCTTGTAATTTTCCTCAGCTCCAAGAGCCCCGTGATCATGGTGAAGGGATACCCCATGGAATTTCGTCGCCACCCCATTGAGGAAGAAGCCACCTTCTGGCGTCCAGTTGAGATAGCGATAACCAAAGCGTTCCTTTTGCACATCGACCAACTGCGAATCCCGATAAACCCGCGTATACAAGGTATAGAGAGCTGGATGATCTGTTTTCACATCCCAGAGGGTTGGTTTTTCAACATGCAAGGTTTGAGAAAGGT
Source organism: uncultured Streptococcus sp. (assembly GCA_902479835.1). Taxonomy (GTDB): domain Bacteria; phylum Bacillota; class Bacilli; order Lactobacillales; family Streptococcaceae; genus Streptococcus. Next base: position 5,995 of record CABSQC010000031.1, read on the forward strand.
TGATCGCTTGACCTGCTAGAACAGCTTGTGCTTCACTGCGCGTTTTTTCGCTCACCACTTGGCCATTTTGATCGACAATTTCATATTCCGCATAAATACTATGGGCTTGATCATCTTGGTTGACAATGCGGCTCTTCACCACCGTATCTACTGCCCCATTTTGCTGTTTTTCCAACTGAGGGGTCGTAATCGTAGTCCCATACTGCGCTAAATGAACCTTGTCCGTCACACTCAGCTTAACATCCCGGTAAATCCCGCTACCAGAATACCAACGGCTACTTGGTTGTTGATTGACCACATGAACGGCGATGGTATTCTCGCTTCCATCTGCGTTCAAATAAGGAGTAATATCATAAGAAAAGGCATTGTAGCCATTTGGGTAATGACCGACAAATTGTCCATTTACATAGACTTTGGAATCCATGTAAACCCCGCCAAATTCCAAGCGAACCTTCTTATCTAGATCTTTGTCATCCAAACGGAAGGTCTTACGGTACCAAGCATCCCCTCCGTTTAATTGACCCCCTTCATTTTGAGCAGGAGAGTTGTGATCGAAATCAAAGAAAATAGACCAGTCATGAGGAAGATCTAATTTTTTCCAATCCTTGACATCCACTTGACGCCCTTCTGCACCAGGAGTCGCATTCAATTTAAAATACCAATCTTTATTAAAATCACGTTCTCGATCTTGCACAATATCCTCCGCTACACGATTTTGATCTGGAGCAGCTGTTGCTTCCGTTCCTGTAGCACGCTCAGATGAAGCAGAAACGGGCTGGCCTTCGCCTTGAGGCGCTGGCTTTTCCTCAGCTCTGGTAGGGGTGATGACAGCTGGAGCTTCTGAAACCCTTGCAACAGCTTCAGGAACTTCCGCTTCTGAATTTTCCGTCACAACACTTGGTGTCTCAATCGAAGGCGGTTCACTTTCGAGGGCTGGCTTTTCTTCCGCATGGACCCTTGAAAGACCCAAGGCAGAAATCCCAATCACAACAGAACAAGCTCCAACTGAGAGCTTACGAATACTAAACACAGGACGCTTTTCAAAAAAAGACTTTCCCATAAAAACCTCCTCTTAGGATTAACAATTAAATTTGTAAGCGCTTTCTTATGCCTGCGAACGCTTGCAGAAAATCACATATTAACTATACCAAAAAAATAGGAGCGATAGGCCTCGATTTCGCTCCAACTATAGTTAGATTAAGAATTCCTTTAATTAGTGGAAATCTCCTACAAACCAAAAAAATAGAAGCCCACGGCTTCTATTTTTTTATGATCTTATAATCCTGGTTCTTGACCAAGTTCAGCAGCCACCATCCAAATGTTCTTTTCAAGTTCTGCTTTAGCCCCAACAAAGATATCGTTGGTTACATCGTCGCCTTCAGCATCGGTAACATCCAAAGCTTTTTGGTAAAGGCCATCAAGGTAATGGAAGATTTCAAGAACACGTGTCAAGCTTTCTTCTACATTTTTCGTAAATGTTCCACGGCGTTCTTCAATATTGCTGTGTTCCAAAAATTCAGTCATGCTAGAATAAGGAGCGCCACCAAGAGTGATCAAGCGTTCGCTCACTTCATCCAAGGTTGCATCCAAGCTGTCCATGTATTCGTCCATTTTTGGATGCCAAACCATAAAGCCACGTCCACGCATATACCAGTGTACTTGGTGAAGGGCAATGTGAGCCACGTAGAGATCTGCTACGACTTGGTTCAAGAGGGCTTTTGTTTCTGGAAGACTTTCTTTATTAGAAGGTGCAAAAGTTGCTACATCAGTAGCTGCTTCATGTTTCATAGTTGTCATATCGTTTCTCCTTTTTTATAATGATTCTAATTAACTATGTCTTTATTATATGCTTCCTCATTCAGAAAGTCAAGATAAAAGATTTAAAAAAATCATTCCAAAGCTGGAATAGTTGTCAATTACTGGAAGATACGATAGAATGAAGAGGACTAATCGAAAGGCATAACCAATGAAATATATCTTTACCTTCCTGATCTCCATGGTTCCCCTCGTTGAGTTGCGTGGGGCCATCCCTTTTGCCATTGCAAATGGCATTCCACTATGGACAGCGCTTCTGATCGGAGTGATCGGAAATCTTCTCCCTGTTCCTCTGATCTTCTTTTTCGCCCGCCATATCCTCACTTGGGGCGCAAAGAAACCGATTATCGGAGGCTTCTTTAGCTGGTGTCTCAGTAAGGGACATAGAGGTGGCCAGAAATTGGAGAAAGCTGCGGGTGACAAAGGAATCTTCTGGGCCCTATTGCTCTTCGTTGGAATTCCTCTTCCGGGGACTGGGGCTTGGACTGGGGCCCTTGCAGCTTCTATCCTTGACTGGGACTTCAAACGCAGTAGCCTCGCTGTCATGCTCGGAGTAATTCTAGCCGGCCTCATCATGGGGACTCTTTCCCTGCTTCTAGGAATCGATACCTTCGCACATTAACCAAAAGACTGAAGCATCGACTTCAGTTTTTGCATACAAAAAAGAGGCTTCCGTTCCTCTAAGAGTATAGACAAACTGTTTTTTTACAAATCTAATAAATTCTATAAAACAAAAAAATTTATTTATTAGAATTACTCAGTCATCTACTAAAACTTTCCGCTGTGAGAAAAGTGCTAGAAACAATCATGTTTCTAGCACTCGGGAGTTTTGAAAGTAAAACAGTTCGGGGAACTGTTTTAGCATGAGCCTAAAATTTGAAAAGCGAATGGGGCCAAAACTAATTGAACACGGGCGGCGGATTGTGTCAAAAAGATAAGTTTTCCTAGAATCTAAAGATTCTTCGTTAAACTTCCTATTTTGACTTTATCCGCAGACACC
>CABSQC010000032.1 GCA_902479835.1 uncultured Streptococcus sp.
GGTATAATGAGAACTGTTTAGAGCTTGTTTCATACAAGATCGAACACCATTAACTTATAAGGAGTATTTATGAAAAAATTTCTACTTACCACTGTCTGTCTACTTGCCCTTACTGCTTGTAGCCAAGGCCAACAAGGAAAAGGAACTACTAGCGCTTCTTCCAAGCAAGAGGCCACTCAAACCCAAAAGGAGCAAGTCCAAACCAAGACCTTTGTTAGCGACCTCGGTGATCATTATCAAAACAAAATTCAAATCGGCTACAAAAAAGATGAGATTGTTTCCATGACTATCATGGGCGTTGCACCAATACCGGAAGATATGCAAAAATCAGATGTCGCTGAATTGAAGGAAGTCTACCAAGAAGAAGCTGATAAAGCAAATTCCAAACGCGGTGTTAACGGACAAGCTGGGATCAACACAAGCATCAAAATCGATGATGATAAACAGACTTATACAAACGTTATGCATGTTGATTTTACTCAAATGAAAAAAGAAGATTTTGTGAAATTACTGGCTGATCAAGGGGAAGAAACCAACACTACCATGTTGAAATATCTTAAAGGCAAACCACAAGATCTCTTTACCTATTTCAAAGATCAAGGCCTCAAAGAAGATAAATAAAAAGAGCTCTCTGAGTTCCTTAACACCTGGTTAAGGCTCAGAAAGCTTTTTTCTTATTTGTTCAAGATTGAAAGGGTTTCAAGAAGATTATCCGCATGCACTTCGATGGTATCTCCTGTCGCTTTGATTTTCACTTCAACGATGCCTTCAGCTGCTTTTTTACCAACTGTGACACGGATTGGAAGGCCAATCAAATCACTATCGCTGAATTTGACACCAGCCCGCTCATTTCGGTCATCCACCAAGACTTCATAGCCTTTATTAACCAAGGCTTCTTCAATCCGATTAGTCAAATCAAGACTCGCTTCATCCTTGACATTGACTGGAATCAAATGCACATCAAATGGCGCCAATTCTTTAGGGAAGTTAATCCCCCAAGCGTAACGGTATTCCTCTTTTGGCGTCTTATTGACAAAGAGACGAGCATGTTGCTCCATAACGGCTGAAAGAAGACGGCTCACACCGATCCCGTAGCAACCCATGATGATTGGAACCGCACGACCGTTTTCGTCCAAGACATCTGCTCCCATGCTAGCTGAGTAGCGTGTGCCGAGTTTGAAAATGTGACCGATTTCGATCCCGCGCGCAAAGTTCAAGACCCCTTTCCCATCTGGTGAGATCTCGCCTTCCCGAACTTCACGGATATCGACGTATTCTGCGGTAAAGTCACGGCCTTGGTTGACACCAGTCAAGTGGTAGCCTGTTTCGTTGGCACCTACGACTGCATTGCGACTATCTTGGACCTTGCGGTCTGCAATAATCTTAACATTTTCAGGAAGATCAACTGGACCGAGAGATCCAAAATCAGCTCCCAATAATTCTTTCACTTCCACTTCGGTTGCAGGTTCAAAGAAATCTGCTCCGAGGTGATTTTTCAACTTCACTTCATTGAGCTGGTCATTACCAACAAGAAGGGCTACAACTGGCTCTTCATCTGCAATGTAAACCAAAGTCTTGATAGTCGCTTCTTCTGGAACATTCAAGAAGGCTGCCACTTCATCAATGGATTTGACACCTGGCGTTTCTACGCGTTTTACTTCTTCTTCCGCTACAACACGGTTACTTGGTTTGTATTCATTGGTAGCCATTTCCAAGTTGGCAGCATAGGTTGATTCACTTGAATAGGCAATGGTATCTTCACCAGAGACCATCCATTTAAGCAATTCTGCTTTGATTTCTTCTTGGACTTCTGCTGGAATCTCATCAAATGAAGCCACCGATTTGTCTAAAACAACCCAACGATCCAAGTCAGTACGAGCAGGTGTAACAGCCATAAACTCTTGGCTATCTTTTCCGCCCATGGCACCACCATCACCGATGATGGCCTTGAAGTCGATGCCGCTGCGGGTGAAGATCCGCTCATAAGCTGCCTTGTACTCATCATAAGTAACATCCAAGCTATCATAGTTGGCATGGAAACTGTAACCATCTTTCATGATAAACTCACGGGTCCGAAGAAGACCATTCCGTGGGCGTTTTTCATCGCGGTATTTTGGTTGAATTTGGTAGAGATTCAATGGCAATTGTTTGTAAGATTTCACTGAGTCGCGCACAATAGCGGTAAAGGTTTCTTCATGGGTTGGACCCAAGATAAAGTCAGAGCCTTCACGGTTTTTCAACTTATAGAGGTCTTCCCCGTAAGTTTCGTAACGACCAGATTCACGCCAGAGATCCGCACTCAAAAGGGCTGGAGCCAGCATTTCTACTGCTCCAATTTTTTCAAATTCTTGGCGCATGATGCCTTTTGCTTTTTCAATCACACGATTAGCTAGTGGCAGATAAGAATAGACACCCGCTGATACTTGGCGAACATAACCCGCACGCAACATCAAAGCATGGCTAATGACTTGGGCATCGCTTGGCATTTCGCGAAGCGTTGGAATCAACATTTTACTTTGTTTCATGGACAATATCCTTTTCTATTTCAAAAATAATTTCATAATATCATTCCAGGTGACAGCAATCATTAAAATAACCATTACAGCTACACCTGCAAGCGTCATATAGGTTTCTACTTCTTGTTTCAGTGGCTTTCTCCGGATCACCTCAATCAAATTGATCAAGATTTTTCCACCATCCAGGGCCGGAATCGGGATCAAATTGAAAATCCCAATATTAATGGAAAGCATGGCCATAAGAGATAGCACAGCTGGAATCCCTAATTGAGCAGCTTGTGAGCTGGCATTGTAAATGGCAACCGGACCACCTAGTTTATTGAGACTAAAGTGGAAAATAATATCTTTCAAGGCTCCCAAAATCCGAGTCGCTGTATTCCAGGTATCTGTAAAACCAGACAAGAGTTTATCCACAAATCCTGTCTTGAGGCCGTTTGTTACACCCAGATAGTAACGATTCCCTGACTTGGTTGGCTTCACTTTAACTTCTTTTTCTTGGCCATTTGTCTTGACCTTCAGGGTCAATTCAGGAGCTGTCTTGCTATCCTTGGTTGCTTTTTCAACAGCGTCTGTCAACTCATCCCAGTTGCTAACGGTATCGTTGTTTACCTGAAGGATCTGAACATTGCTTTTGACACCAACCTTGGCCAGCGCCCCATCGGGTGCCACCTGAACATTGTTGCTGTAGTAGTCAATCGCACCGCCTCGCATAAAGGCTAAGAGTGAGTAGACAACAATACTGAGGATAAAGTTGTTCATAGGACCCGCAAAGTTGGTGATTAACCGTCCCCAAATGCTGGCATTCTGATACTGAACATCTCTCGGTGCAATCCGCACTTCTGTCCCATCTTCTTCAACGATGGTCGCATCATGATCGACATCATAGGTCTTTGTCTCATCGAGAACCAAGCCCGTGATTTCTAATTTATCTTCAAAGTCAAACTGGGTGACATTCATAGGAAGAGCTGTCTGATCCAGATTCTTTCCTGAAAGATTGATCCGGACGACCTTACCAGCCTCATTGAGCGTCAAGCTGACAGGCGTTCCAGTTTTAATCTCCGTGGTATCCTCACCCCAGCCAGCCATACGCACATAGCCACCTAAAGGCAGGATCCGAATCGTATAAGCTGTCCCATCCTGACCAATATGGGCAAAGATCTTTGGACCCATCCCGATCGAGAATTCTCGCACCAGGATGCCCGATTTTTTTGCAAAATAGAAATGACCAAACTCGTGAACGAGAACGATCACTCCAAAAATAACTATAAAGGCAATAAACTGCATCGTTCTATACGTGGTTTCCTTTCTATCTCTTCTGTCTTAGAACAAGCCCAAGAAATGCATCAAGGGAAAGACAAAAATCAAACTATCAAAACGGTCTAGAACACCGCCATGTCCTGGAATAAATTTCCCAGAATCCTTGACACCAAAGTGGCGTTTGATTGCACTCTCTACCAGGTCGCCAAACTGACCTGCAATACTAAAGAGAATGGTAAAGAAGATCATAGCTAGAAAACCATGTCCACCTGCCACCGAGCGATCCACGATCATATAGATCACAGTTACCGCAACTGCAGACAAGATTCCCCCCAGACTTCCTTCAATCGTTTTATTAGGAGAAACCGCAGGCATAAGCTTACGTTTCCCAAAGCGACTTCCTACTAAATAGGCACCGGAATCTGTCGCCCAGACAATAAAGAGTGCCAATAAGACCTTATCAATACCAGCAATTCGCGCATCCACTAATGAATGGAAACCAAGTCCAACATAAAAGCTAGATGCGATGGGGTAAACTACATCCTCATAATTGTAATTCTGAGCAAGAACAGTTGTTCCCATGAGAATCAAGACAACCAACCCATAGGCAATCATATTGCCATCTGCTGGAAGGTAAGGGAGGTAGTCCTCGATCGGCAAAGTCAGAACGAAGGCCGCTAACATGGCTAGCGCTCCTTCAAAGGTCGCTGTCTCAAGCCCCTTCATTTTGAGCAATTCATGAACCCCTAGCATGGCAATCAAACCAATTACAATCTGGAAAAACACCCCTCCAAGCATTACTGTTGGAATGAAAAAGAGTAGGGCAATTCCTCCAAAAATCACACGTTTTTGTAAATCTTTCGTCATCATCTTCTCCTAAACACCGCCAAATCTCCGATGGCGATGGCTATATTCTACTATGGCACTTCGTAGTGCTTCCTCTCCAAAATCTGGCCACATCACATCTGTGAAATACAACTCACTGTATGCGGCCTGCCAAGGAAGGAAATTACTCAAACGGATTTCTCCGCTGGTACGGATAATCAAATCCGGATCCCTTAGGACACGTGGCAAACTCTCGGTATAGAGATAATCTGCGATCACCTCTTCTGTGATATCTTCTGGACTGAACTTCGCGTCCAAGACTTCATGAGCGATCTGCTTCACAGCCTGAGTAATCTCTGTACGTCCACCATAATTGAGTGCGAAATTCAGGATCAAGCCTGTATTGAGATGGGTCATCGCTTCTGCTCTTTCCAAAGCTTCTAATGTTTCTTTGGGTAATTTCTTAGTGTCACCGATCATTTGAATCTTGACATTATTGCGATGCAATTCAGGGACAAAGCGATCATAAAACTCAACTGGCAAGTGCATGATAAACTTGACTTCATCTTCAGGGCGTGTCCAGTTTTCCGTCGAAAAGGCATAGACCGTCAAGACCTGAACTCCCATATTTTTTGCTGCAATCGTCACTTCTTGGAGAGCTTCCATCCCCGCCTTATGACCAAAGACGCGCGGTTGCATCCGCTTTTTCGCCCAACGACCATTGCCATCCATAATGATGCCAATATGTTTCGGGACTTCTAAAGGGATCTCGATTTTTTCTTTCTTCTTAAAACGAAACATGTTTTTCTACCTATTTCAATATTTATCGCTTCATTATACCATAAATCCCCATAAAATAGGGACTGTGGCCTCTATTTTGAACGAGCAAGGCTTTCCTTCATCGCGCAATTCCATTTGCCCACCAAAAAAGAGGCTCTTGCCTCTTCTTTGATGATTATTCTTCGATGGCTGAATCGGCATCTGAGCTAGCACCTTCTGTAGCAGTGGCTGAGATCCCTTCTGATACAGGAAGAACTGTTTTGATAGCTCCCAATTCAAAGGTCAGGTAGACACCATCAACATCCAAGACAACGGTCTTGCGATCTGTATCGACTTCATCGATGGTTCCGTACAAGCCACCAATCGTGATGACTTCATTTCCTTTTTGAAGTTTATTCAAACTTTCCATCCGTTTTTGGTACTGTTTCTTTTGGCTACGGCTCATGAAGTACATCAAACCGACCATCAGAACAAGCATAATTAGCAAACTTCCGCCTTGCATATGTTTCTCCTTTAATTTTCATATATGCTATACTATATCAAATTTCGCCCGTCTTTTCAAGTTTTCCCATCCTCTTCAAGCAAAATCAGACTCCAGTCTCAGATTTTGATGCAAAAGAAAAAACCACGAAAAGTGGGCTACTGACTAGTCAATCGTAATGCCATACTTTTCGTGATTCTCATCATACCAATCAATCAAGGCCAAAGCCGTTTGATAGGTAATATTTTTGATTTTACTCGTTCCCTTAGTCAAAGTCGCCAAGCTCATTTTGCTGATGTTTGTTTCAGTTGCGACACGATAGCTCGTCAAGCGACCGTCAACCATCAGTTGAACAACGGCTTCCACTTTTCTGTATTCGGGAGTTGAGTAGATATCAATTGTATTGCTCATCTTACTTCCATTCCTCAAATTTTATTCTTGTATAGATTATATACTTATTTTCTTTATTTATTAATAATTTTGCTCAAATTGGATTAATTTCACTAATTATTGATGTTTTTTTGCCCCAAATAGGAGGATTTTGGCCTTATACGGCGAATAATTTCCCCCAGGTGGGAAGAAAAAATAAAGACTGCTATATGATAGCAGTCTCTATTTTTCACAAACTAATTCGCCTTAATCTGCTTGTTTATCAGTGTTTTCTTCCTTCTTTGTGTCTTTTTCTCTGATCACAAGTACACCATCTTCCATATCAGCTTCTAGGTGTTTAGCATCCAAGTTATCCAAGTGGAAGTCTGTGACTTTGTCACGGATTTGTTGTTCAACCACACGACGGAGTGGACGAACACCCATCACTTCATCATAACCTTCTTCAGTCATGTATTCTTTAGCTGCATCGCTCACTGCCAAGTCGATTTCTTTCTTAGAAAGGGTCTTATTGACATCTACCAACATCAAATCAACAATCTTAGAAAGGTCTTCCTTGCTCAAGTGTGAGAATTCAATGACAGCGTTGAAACGGTTCAAGAATTCTGGACGGAAGTAAGGTTTCAAACGATCCATGAGTTCTGGTTTATCCGCATCTTCTGTCAAGTTAGCTTCATAACCAAAGCCAGCGTTTGAAGTAGCGATAATTACAGTGTTCTTGAAGTTGACCGTATTCCCTTGACCATCTGTCAAACGACCATCGTCCAAAACTTGGAGGAGAAGGGTGATCACTTGAGGATCCGCCTTTTCAATTTCGTCAAGAAGGACGATTGAGTAAGGGTTACGACGAACACGTTCTGTCAAAGTATTGCTATTGTCATCATAACCAACATAACCAGCTGTTGTACCAATCAATTTAGAAACGGCTGTGCGGTCGCTGTATTCTGACATGTCCAAACGGATGATGGCATCTTTGGTTCCGAACATATCAAGAGCCAATTGTTTAGCCAATTCCGTCTTACCGACACCAGTCGGACCTACAAAGAGGAAGCTTCCGATTGGACGGTTACCTTCGTCAAATCCTGCACGGTTCCGACGGATAGCACGTGCCACTGCTTCAACAGCCTTGTCTTGACCGATAACCTTCGTTTGCAAACGGTGACCCATATCTTTCAAACGTTCGATATCAGTTGCACCCATTTGTGACACTGGAATACCAGTCATACGTTCTACAGATTCAGCCACATCGTTGATTGTTGCAGTTACCTTATGGTCTTCTGTATGGTTTTCAATTTTCTTTTCAAGTTCTTCGATACGAACTTTTGCTTTCAAAGCTGCTTCGTAATCTTCTTTCGCCGCAGCTTCTTCTTGTTTGGTTTTTTCTTCTTCAATTTCATGTTCCACAGCATGGACATCTGTTACTGGATGTTGGGCTGCCAAGTGAGCAGCTGTTACATCGACCAAGTCAATGGCCTTATCCGGTAAGCTACGTTGTGGAATGTATTGGATCGAATAATCAACCGCTGCTTTCAAAACTTCATCTGGCAAGATGACATTGTGGTGTTTTTCATAAAGATCACGGATCCCTTGAAGAATCTTGAACGTATCTTCAGCTGATGGAGCATTGACTTTCACTTCGTTGAAACGACGAGCAAGAGCTGCATTCTTCAAGATGGTGTTACGGTATTCATCTTGAGTAGTTGCACCAATGACTGTCAATTCCCCACGTGAAAGAGCCGGTTTGATGATATCCGCAAGACCTTTAGATCCTTGACCATCACCTGTGCTACCTGCACCAAGGATTTGATGGATTTCATCAAAGAAGAGAATGACATTCCCCATCGCCTTGACTTCTTGGATCAGATTTTGAATATTTTCTTCAAAGCTACCACGGTATTGCGTACCAGCTTCTAGACCAGAAATATCAATCGAGATGATTTCTTTATTCTTGATAGCAGCTGGAACATCCCCGTTCACAATAGCTTGTGCCAAACCTTCTACAACTGCTGTTTTACCAACACCGGCATCCCCTACAAGGACAGGGTTGTTCTTGGTACGACGAGACAAGATTTCAGCCGTTTCTTGAATTTCTTTATTGCGTCCGATAACCGGATCCAATTTTCCTTCACGTGCTTCTTCGGTCAAGTTGCGGCCAAGTTTTGCAAGGATCCCATCTTGTTTCATTCCTTTACCTTGATGGTGTTGCACTTGCTCACTTCCTTCATTTGGAAGTTGACCAGTTTGACGGTAGATAGCGAATTCTTCTGGTGTCACTTCACGACCATTAATCATGTAGCGACGGCTTTCAGAACGGAAACCACCCATGTTGCCCATTAGTTGATTGAAAAGATCGTCCATATTGTTAAAGTTGTTATTCATATTGTATACCTCTAATTTACATAATTTTAATTCATTCTTGAAAATGAGTAGCCGAATTGGCTACTGTTTGGTTGTTTACATAATTTTAATTCATTTATTTAATAATAGCCCTACAGGCTAACAGTTTCTATTTTTCCTTTTATCAATTAGTT
>CABSQC010000033.1 GCA_902479835.1 uncultured Streptococcus sp.
GAAGACGGCATACGAGATCAGCCTCGGTCTCGTGGGCTCGGAGATGTGTATAAGAGACAGCTCTATGACAAGTCCAAACGACTGTTGGATTACATGTTGCGCCATGGGGTGACAACTGTTGAAGCGAAAAGCGGTTACGGTTTGGATTGGGAAACTGAAAAACGCCAGTTGGATGTTGTCGCTGCACTGGATCGGGATCATCAAATAGACTTGGTATCTACCTTTATGGCAGCCCATGCGATTCCTACAGAGTACAAAGGCCGTTCCCAAGAATATTTAGATCTCATTGTGGAACAAATGCTTCCCAAAGTGAAGGAAGAAAAACTAGCTGAGTTCTGTGATATCTTCTGTGAAAAAGGGGTCTTTACAGCAGATGAATCTCGCTATCTTCTTTCAAAAGCTAAGGAGATGGGCTTCAAGCTGCGGATCCATGCCGATGAAATCGAATCCATTGGTGGCGTGGATGTGGCGGCCGAATTGGAATCTACTAGTGCAGAACACTTGATGGTGATTACCGATGAAGGCATTCAAAAATTAGCTGCAGCAAAAGTGATTGGAAATCTTTTGCCAGCTACAACCTTCAGCCTCATGGAAGATACTTATGCACCGGCTCGTAAGATGTTGGACGCTGGCATGGCCATCACCCTGACAACAGATAGCAACCCAGGGTCTTGTCCAACAGCCAATCTCCAGTTTGCCATGCATCTGGGTTGCTTCATGATGCGCCTAACTCCAGTGGAAATTCTCAATGCAGTGACCATCAATGCAGCCTACTCAGTAGATCGTGCCAAAACGATCGGTTCTTTCGATGCTGGCAAGCAGGCTGACATTACCATCTTTGATGCGCCAAATCTAGACTATCTCTTCTATTTCTTTGCGACAAATCTAGTGACAGATGTCTACAAGAAAGGTCAAAAAGTCATTTAAACTACTCCATTTCAGTCGAGATCTTGCAGGTTTGTAAAAATCAGCAAGGTCTTTTTTCTATCAGATCTCCACAGTAAATGGGAATGCTTTATCGGAAAATAAAAATTTGATCATCAAAGAATATTTTTCTTACTTTGTGATGTACAAAAATGGAAATTCCTGATAGAATAGAAGTAATATTGAATATTTTCTTCAATATCATCTGTTTGATCTTGAAAACAGAGTGTTTAAACTATTCATCAAACGAACAGGTTGATCAACAGACCTGTCTAGAAAATGTGAGGAGACAAGATGACTGTCGATTATAACAGCAAAGCTTACTTGGATAAAGTAGACGCTTGGTGGCGTGCAGCCAACTACATTTCAGCTGCTCAAATGTACTTAAAAGATAACCCATTGTTGAAGCGTGAAGTCGTTGAAAATGACTTGAAGGCTCACCCAATCGGGCACTGGGGAACTGTACCAGGGCAAAACTTTATCTATGCTCACTTGAACCGTACCATCAACAAATACGACTTGGATATGTTCTACATTGAAGGACCAGGTCACGGTGGACAAGTAATGGTATCTAACTCTTACTTAGATGGTTCATATACTGAATTGAATCCAACTATCCCTCAAAACGAAGAAGGTTTCAAACACTTGTGTAAGATCTTCTCATTCCCAGGAGGGATCGCTTCTCACGCGGCGCCTGAAACACCAGGATCTATCCATGAAGGGGGAGAACTTGGTTATGCCCTTTCTCACGCTGCAGGTGCTGTATTGGATAATCCAGATGTGATTGCTGCCACAGTGATCGGTGATGGTGAAGGAGAAACAGGTCCATTGATGGCAGGATGGTTGTCAAATACCTTCTTGAACCCAGTCAACGATGGTGCTGTTCTTCCAATCTTCTACCTCAACGGAGGAAAGATCCACAACCCAACGATCTTCGAACGCAAAACAGACGAAGAATTGGCCCTCTTCTTTGAAGGTCTTGGTTGGAAACCAATCTTTGCAAACGTAACCGCTATTTCTGATGACCACGAAGCTGCTCACGCTTTGTTTGCAGAGAAATTGGACGAAGCGATTGAAGAAATCAAGAAAGTCCAAGCAGAAGCTCGTAAAGGTTCTGCAGAAGAAGCAACTCAACCAGTATACCCTGTCTTGATTGCTCGTATTCCTAAAGGTTGGACTGGACCAAAAGCTTGGGAAGGAACACCAATCGAGGGTGGCTTCCGTGCTCACCAAGTTCCAATCCCAGTAGATGCTCACCACATGGAGCATGTGGATGCCCTTCTTTCATGGTTGGAATCTTACCGTCCAGCTGAGTTGTTTGACGAAACTGGTAAATTACTTCCTGAAATTGCTGAAATCGCACCAAAAGGTGACCGACGCATGGCGATGAACCCAATCACAAACGCAGGTGTCATCAAACCAATGGACACTGCTGATTGGAAGAAACATGCCTTCAAGATCGAAACACCAGGTGCTATCATGGCGCAAGATATGATCGAATTTGGTAAGTATGCGGCAGACTTGGTGGATGCCAACCCAGACAACTTCCGTATCTTTGGACCAGATGAAACCAAATCAAACCGTCTTCAAGAAGTTTTCACACGTACAAGCCGTCAATGGTTAGGACGTATGAAACCTGATTACGATGAAGCTTTGAGCCCTGCTGGACGTGTGATTGACTCTCAATTGTCAGAACACCAAGCGGAAGGAATGCTTGAAGGATATGTCTTGACAGGTCGTCATGGATTCTTCGCATCTTACGAATCATTCCTTCGTGTTGTAGACTCTATGATTACTCAACACTTCAAATGGTTGCGTAAATCTAAGACTCACACGACATGGCGTAAAAACTACCCAGCCTTGAACTTGATTGCGACTTCAACAGTCTTCCAACAAGACCACAATGGCTACACTCACCAAGATCCAGGTATCTTGACTCACTTGGCTGAGAAAACTCCTGAATACATCCGTGAGTACTTGCCAGCAGATACCAATACGTTGCTTGCAGTGATGGACCAAGCCTTCAAGGCAGAAGATGTGATCAACTTGATCGTTTCTTCTAAACACCCGCGTCCTCAATTCTACTCAGCAGCTGAAGCTGAAGAATTGGTTCGTGAAGGATACAAGGTGATCGATTGGGCATCAACTGTTTCAGCAGATGAAGAGCCAGATCTAGTCATTGCAGCAGCAGGTACAGAGCCAAACTTAGAGGCACTTGCAGCCGTAACGATTCTTCACAAAGCCTTCCCAGAATTGAAGATCCGCTTTGTTAACGTTGTAGACATCTTGAAATTGCGTCACCCATCCGTTGATGCGCGTGGACTTTCAGATGAAGAGTTCGACAAGGTCTTCACCGCTGACAAACCTGTGATCTTTGCCTTCCATGGTTACGAAGGCATGATCCGTGACATCTTCTTCAACCGTCACAACCACAACTTGCGTGTGCATGGTTACCGTGAAAACGGAGATATCACAACACCATTCGATATGCGTGTCATGTCTGAGTTGGATCGCTTCCACTTGGCACAAGATGCTGCTAATGCAGCTCTTGGAGCAGAAGCAGCTGAATTTGCAGCTCAAATGGATGAAACAGTAGCCTTTCACAACGCCTATATCCGTGAATATGGAGACGACATTCCAGAAGTTCAAAACTGGAAATGGGAAAACGTAAATAAATAATAGAAAGAGCCGGAGCGATCCGGCTTTTTTTTGTGAGGAACAGCAAGTAACAAAAGGAAGAGACTGAAAATAGATGTTCGGAAATCAAGCGTTTTCCAATAAAATTGTAAGAGTTTCCAGGAAAATATTGAAGTAAAAACGAAAAAATAGTAAAATGGAAGAGCTGATTGCAGCAAATCAACTGTTCTGCGTTCTCCTTTTTGGAGAAGTATCCTACATTAGAAAATGGAGTATTCTATGAAGAAAAAAATTATCTTGAAAAGCAGTATCCTAGCGGTCGCTGCAGGTCTTAGTGTTTTTGCGATCAATAGCGTTTTTGCAGACGAATTGCCTGTGCAGTTCATGGGCGTCAATGACTTCCACGGTGCCTTGGAACAAACAGGGACAGCTCGTTTAGAAGGCGAAACTGTGAAAAATGCTGGAACAGCCCCACTTTTGGCAACCTATTTGAACGATTCGCAAAAAGACTTTGAAACAGAGAATGCAGGAACGCCTAATGCCAGCATCCGTGTGCAAGCGGGAGATATGGTCGGCGCTAGTCCAGCCAACTCTGCCCTCCTTCAAGATGAACCAACTGTAAAAGTCTTCAATGAAATGAACTTTGAATACGGAACCCTTGGAAATCACGAGTTTGACGAAGGACTTGGTGAATTCAACCGGATCATGAAGGGAGAAGCCCCAACACCTGGTCAATTCAATAAGATCGTCGATGAGTATCCTCATGAAGCTTCAAAACAAGAAGTTGTAATTGCCAACTTGGTTGACAAAGATACCAATAAAATCCCATTTGACTGGAAACCTTATACCATCAAAGAAATCCCAGTCAACGACAAGACCGTTAAGGTCGGATTTATCGGGGTTGTTACGACAGAATTCCCAAATCTTGTTTTGCGTAAAAATCACGAACAATACCGTGTTTTGGATGAAGCAGAATCGATTGCTAAATATGCGCGTGAATTAAATGACCAAGGTGTGCATGCTATCGCTGTCTTGGCCCACGTTGCTGCCACTAGTAAGAATGGTGTAGCAGAAGGTCCTGCTGCAGATATGATCAAAAAATTAAACCAAATCTATCCTGAAAACTCAGTGGATATCGTCTTTGCAGGTCACAACCACCAATATACAAACGGGATGGTTGGAAATACCTTGATCGTTCAAGGTACCTCTCAAGGGAAAGCTTACTCGGATGTCCGTGGGGTCCTAGATACAGATACAGCTGACTTTGTCAAAGCTCCAACTGCTAAAATTATTGCGGTGGATCCATCGAAAGGCAAAGCAAAAGATGCCAAGGTTCAAGCGATCATCGATGACGCCAATGCGACGGTTAAAAAGGTAACAGAAGCAAAAATCGGTACAGCAGACAAGGCTGAAAATATTACCCGTGAGTTGAATGCGCAAAAAGAAAGTGCTGTTGGAGATTTGGTCACAGCAGCGCAACTAGATATTGCCAAAAAATCAGGTTATCCAGATGTTGACTTTGCCTTCACCAATAATGGAGGAATCCGTGCAGACCTCGTGGTGAAACCAGACGGAACAGTCACTTGGGGTGCAGCTCAAGCGGTGCAACCATTTGGAAATATCCTTCAAGTAGTTGAAATTACTGGAGACCAAATCTACAAGGCATTGGACCAACAATATGATGAGAAAGAGCTTTACTTCTTGCAAATGGCAGGGATCAAGTACACCTATACGAAACCAGCTGATGCAACAGAAGAAAATCCATATAAGGTCGTGAAAGCTTACAAGGCAGATGGAACTGAAATTGATCGCAACAAGACCTACAAGGCGATTATCAACGACTTCTTGTATGGTGGCGGAGATGGCTTTTCAGTCTTCCGCGATACAAAATTGATCGGTGCGATTAATCCAGATACTGAAGTCTTTATCCAATACATCGAAGATGTGAATAAGGCAGGGAAGAAGTTGTCTGCTTCAATCTTGGGCAATAAGACCTTTGTGGAAAAAGTGGAAGAAGAAACACCAACTCCAGAACCACAACCACAACCTCAACCAACTCCAGAACCACAGCCAGCGCCAGTTGATCCAGTAAGTCCTGTAAATCCAGTTCATCCTGTAGCTCCAGTGTCTCCTGTTACCCCAACTCCTCAACCTGAAAGCCCAGTAAGCCCAGCTCAACCAGCTGCAAGCGAAACAAAAGAAGTGGCAACAAACAAACCAGTCGCTGTCACTTATCATACAGGTGGTCAAGCGGAAGTAGTTGCTACACCAGCAACCGGTCTTCCAAAAACAGGTCAAGAAGAATTGGCTTCCACCGTCCTTAGCCTCTTTGGCATGACCTCACTAGCTTTAGCAGGCTTTGTAGCCAGCAAAAAACGCGAAGGCTAAGTTCTTCATCCGTTAACTTACCCTAAAAAACGTCCGTTCTATAAAGAAACGGACGTTTTTGATCTTAGGCTATTTTCTCCACCCAGACACTGCGGACAAAGAAGAGGCTGATCAGAGCTAGTGCTAGAAAGGCGACTCCAAGGTAATAATAGGGTTGATCCATTGTGGTAGATCGACCAGAGAGGTTGACAATCCCTCGGTAGAGGGCTCCGGCTGTTAGCGTAGCCACTCCTGAATTCCAAAGATTGAGACTCAGGCGAGAGAGGCCTTTCACCATCAACTGTAGAAGCACTAGTAGGGCGCCACCGATCAAAGGAATCAAGAAGAGGTAGTGCATGAAGGCAGAGGTTTCGCCAAAACTAAAGTGTTCATAGATGCGACTTCCGACAAAGAAGAAAGCTGAAATCAGAGTGTACCAGAGAATCGTTTTTTTCAACCGTTGTTTAATAGGATTAGTAACCGATGTAGACAATGTCACTCACCGCCCTTTCTGAGATAGTACCATTTGTTGTTGGTTTGTTAATGACTTGGCCATTGAAGTAAAGGGTAGAAGATCCACCCCCATCCAGGTTGTAGGCTGTTTTAACGCCATACGATTTCATCACTTCCGCTAATTGGTAGAGAGAAAGCCCTTCACTTTCTGAAGTCCGTCCGTCTGACACGACGATAATGTAGTGGTTTTCATCGATGATCCCAATCGCTGTCCGTGGGTTGGATGCCATAGATTGCCCGACCTCTGAGTTGGTATCGACGGTAATTTCTCCATTTTCAACTAAGGAAGGACCGAAAGCGAGGAGATTGACGACCCCGTCCTTGACCAATTGATCCGCAGAGATCTCATCTTCGTAGATAATTTTGAAGGATCCATCCTTGTAAATGGCTAAGTCCCCATTGCTTGAATCTTCCCGAACGGTATCTCGGTAGACCACTCCATTTCGGATGACGTATCCTGTACTGTTAGCCCCGTAATAGTCACCATTCACTGCCAGAATGGCACTGTTGTTGGCGGCTGTGACAGAGGTCTTAGCAGTCACGTTGGTTCCGTAAGTGTTTTGTGCAAAGGCTGTTTTGAGATAATCTGCCGAGCTGACTGTGATATCTGCGATGTAAACCTGGGTATTTTCAACTGTTTTTTCTGTTAAAGTCACCTGGATATTGTCATCTGAATAGCTAGTATCAGTCGTTGTAGCCGATGCAGCTGCTTTTTTGGCTGCCTTGGTGTCCGTAGTCGTAGCTTTTACGGTTTGGATGGCATCGGATAAGACAAAGGTCTTGAGCATCGAGTAGCTAAAACTGCTGGTCAAAAGAAGGCCAAAGCAGGCAGCATAGGTGTAGGATTTTTTAAAGAATTTCATGGTGGGGAGCAGTCCTTTCTTTGAAGATCACTTTTTTCTGGATCACCCATGAGACCAGAAAGAGGAGGAAGCCGACGACAATCTTACTGATCAGGAGATTGAGCCCGAAAGCAGTATAGAAGAGTCGAATCAAGAGCGTATCGAGAATAAAGAGGCCGAGGGCTAGGCCAAAGTAGCCACTTCCAGTTTTAGCGACGCTGTCTTTGTTCTTAAAGACTAGGTGCTTATTGGTCGAGTAGTTAAAGATGGAACTCGTTACACGAGCGATTCCATTCGCTAGGAGAATACGCAGACTAATGGGCACGGCCATCATCACGAAAAGGAAGAAGGCGTAGACCAGATAGTCAACGATAAAACTACTCAGAGAGGAGAGGGCAAACTTGAACATGTCCTTGTAGATCATGAGTCCATCTCGAATAGGTCGGAAATGGGAGCCTTCGTTGTCATTGATGTAGACCGTCTCGATGGGAACTTCCACGATGGGGAAGGATTTGCTTGTTGCGAGGAGCACATTCATTTCATATTCATAGCGCTGTCCTTCAACCTCAAGCATGAAAGGTAAGAGATTCGTAGTAAAAGCTCGTAAGCCCGTTTGGGTATCGCTGACCGCCACTCCGGTTTGTTGTTTGAAGAGAAAGCGAGTCAATTTATTCCCGAAAGCAGAACGCAAAGGAACTTTTCCAGAGAAGGCGCGAGCTCCTAGAATAAGTGATCCAGGATGCTCTTGAGATTGGTTAACAACCCTGAAAATATCCCAAATTTTGTGCTGACCGTCTGCATCAGCTGTAACAATGCTTCCATAGGTACCTCTTTCTAGGATGTAGGCATAAGCAGTCTTGAGAGCTTGCCCTTTTCCTTGATTGTACTCATGGGTCAGAACTGTCGCAAGACCCTCCAATTTGTCAAAAATCACTTTCTTGTCAGCGTCACTCCCATCGTCGACCACGATGATGTGGAGATCGCTCTTAGCATGGACCAGACGAACCAGTTTGACAAGATTCAGATCCGGTTGATAGGCGGGGATGATAAGATAATTCATAATCGTTCCTCGTTTCTTGAGATTTGTTGTAGCTAGTATAAAGACTCAAGCTTAAAGCTAACTGATATCAGTTTTCTTTAAGGAAAGAGGAGAAAGAAGGGGAGGGGTTTCTTCTATAAAATGTCATTTTTTAGGACATTTCTTTCTTTTTTCTCGAAGGGGACGTCCAGAATCATTTTTCAAATCCTAAAGATAATTCTTGCCTTTGTTCGAAAAGTCTGGTATAATAGTTTCTTGTGAGTAAACCTCACTTACCCCTTGCAAAGACAGGGGGTCATTAGTCCAAAAGGAGGAACATTATCAATGGCTAAATACGAAATTCTTTATATCATTCGTCCAAACATTGAAGAAGAAGCTAAAAACGCTTTGGTAGCACGTTTCGATTCTATCTTGACTGACAACGGTGCAACTGTTGTTGAATCAAA
>CABSQC010000034.1 GCA_902479835.1 uncultured Streptococcus sp.
GAAAATAGGTATATAATAAGAGGAGAAAGAGTATGATAAGGAGGTAGAATAGTGACAAAAGAGCGAATTTATCATCTCTTGCATCATTTCTATAATCTCTTAATAAATGATTTTCCACGAAATGGATTAATTACGAAAGGAATCTACGAAGTAGAGCAAGTCTACCAAACCTTAGAAGCCATTCCTCAGAGTCAGGAGTACTTGATCCGCTGTGAAATTCAACAGTTTTTAAAGGAGCTTGAACAAGTTCAAACAGGTTATCAGATCCGCTTTAATAAAGATGAAGTCTTAGTGTTAGATGATTTGAAGCAAGAAATCGCCTGTAAATAATGAAAGGTCGTTATTTTCTCAATTTATTACGAATTAATAAGTGAGGAGGAAATTATGTACGACATATCATTTATTGAACCATCTTTACTTCCTAGGGAACGCTTGGTTTCTGAAGGGGTGGATAAGCTGAGTCATCAGGAATTGTTATCCATTCTCTTACGGACAGGCAACAAGCAAAAAAGCGTTTATGAGATTGCACAAGGTCTTTTGAGCTCCGTTAATAGTTTAAAGGAGTTAAGTCAATTAACCCTAGAGGAGCTACAGGAAATCTCTGGCATTGGGCGAGTGAAGGCCATCGAACTTCAGGCTGTTATTGAGTTTGGACGAAGGATTCATAAAGATGAACTAATGAGTTCCGAACAAATCATGAGTAGTCAGAAATTGGCCCATAAAATTCAACAGGAAATTGGCCATAAAAAGCAGGAGCACCTAGTTGCCCTTTATTTGAATACCCAAAATGAAATTATTCATCAACAGACGATCTTTATTGGAACAGTGAATCGAAGTATCGCGGAGCCGCGTGAAATCCTGCATTATGCACTGAAGCACATGGCAACCTCCATTATCTTGGCTCACAATCATCCATCTGGTGCGGTGTTCCCCAGTAAAAATGATGATGAAGTCACTCATCGAGTCTTAGAGGCCTGTGAAGTAATGGGGTTAACCCTATTGGATCATTTGATTGTATCCGAAGAAAACTACTATAGTTATCGAGAAGAAACGGATTATTTGGTATAAAAAAGGTTGGAACCTTCTTGTTCCAACCTTTTGTTGTTGTAGTATAAGTCTTTATTCTTCGTTTTTACGCATAAAATAAAGGAGTGTCTGCAATTCACTAGTAAGATCGACATATTGGACGACGACATCCTTAGGAACTGTCAGATGGACTGGAGAAAAGCTTAGAATTCCTTTGATACCAGCATCTACTAAAAGACTAGCTACTTCCTGCGCTTTAATACTTGGGACGGTTAAAATTGCTGTTTGAATGCCTTCTTGTTTGAGTTTCTCTTTAATAGATGAAATACCGTAAATAGGAATTCCGTCTTTACTTTTAGTATTGACCAGTTCGTGATCGTCTAGATCAAACGCCATGACAATTTTCATCTTATTGCGTTCATGGAAGCGATAGTTGAGGAGGGCACTTCCCATATTTCCGATCCCAACAATAGCGACATTAGTAATCGCATTGTCATTTAAAAGATCTGCAAAGAAGTTCATCAGTTTTTTTACGTCATAACCGAATCCACGTCTTCCCAATTCACCAAAATAAGAAAAATCTCGGCGAACAGTAGCAGAGTCAATCCCAATTGCATCCGCAATTTGCTTGGAATTGGCGCGCTCTATTTTTTCAGAGTTAAAGCGTTTAAAAATGCGGTAGTAGAGCGATAAGCGTTTTGCTGTTGCGCGTGGAATTGGAGTATTTTTATCATGTTTCACAATATCACAACCTTTCCCTCTTATTGTATAGGAAGATTGTGAAAAAATCAACTATCTAGAACGGTTTTTCAAAAATATTTTTGTCAAAAGAAAAAGCTGATGGTGATGGAAGAGTTCCATCACCATCAGCTTAGTTTTCAGCTTGCTCTACCTTTTTCAAAAAAGCATAGAGCCCATCGACCCTCCCCTTATAGGGGAGTTTTTCACCCTTGTATTCAATGGAAACAATTGAGTAAGAGTCAGGCAGGGTTACACAGCCTGAAAAATCGAGGATGCAGGCTGCAAGGTCGGGATAAGTAGTCGTTCGTTCTACTTGGTAAGCGTCGATATAAGTTAGGGTTACCATATTAGGCCTCTGTTTTGTTGAAAATTTCTCTTTCGACAAGACTATCCATTAAGAAATAGAATTTTTGTTGGATAATGTCATTTTCTGGATTTTTAAAGATATTAACCAGACGAAGTCCAGACTTGTCTGTAATATTGATTTTAAAACCTGTGAGGTCTTTGTTGAAGATAATTTTAAGCAAGAAGCCTTCACCGCTATTTGGAACGGCTTCGAGCAAACGATTTAACTCGTAATTTCCAACTTTTGTAACAGCAAATGTATTGTCACGTAAGGTATATTTTTTAACATTTGGGTGTAGACTATAGGTATATTTGCAGTCTTTCAATGAAACACTTGTTTCAAAAGCCATATTGTTCTCCTATGATAAAATTTCTTTAAGTTTTGCGAGGAAGTCTTGAACCTCCTCTACGGTATTGAGTTCTGAAAAACTAATTCTAAGGGATTCTTTCAAGCGTGAGCTATCTTTTCCATAGAGTGCCTCTAGGACATGGCTGGGTTGAACTGTACCAGCGGTACAAGCAGAGCCTGTAGAGACAGATATTCCAGCTAGATCCAGTCTCATCAGCAAGACATCGTTTTGGATGCCTGGGAAGCCAAGATTCCAAACAAATGGAAGATGATCGTCACTCGCATTTACGTAGTAGTCGTAGGCTGCTAAACCATTAACTAGTTCTTGACCGAGTTTTTGAACGTAGTGAAAATTTTCTTCTTGATGAAGTGTGGCTTGCTGAAGCGCAGTTGCCATCCCTACAATTGAAATGAGATTTTCCGTGCTGGCTCTCATCTTACTTTCCTGATCCCCACCATGGATGAGATTATCAAAATCTGGGACGGCTGCATAAAGGAAGCCGACTCCCTTTGGTCCGTGGAATTTGTGGGCAGAAGCACTGAGAAAATCAATTCCCAACTCTTCGGGATAGACAGGGACCTTTCCGATTGCTTGGACCGCATCAACGTGAAAGGCAGCTGGATGATCTTTTAAGAGTTCTCCGATTTCTTTAATCGGTAGAAGATCGCCTGTCTCGTTATTGGCAAACATGGTAGAGACAAGAATGGTATCCGGTCTAAGAGCCGCCTTGATATCACTAGCCTGAATGCGTCCATCTCTTGGTTGGACGATCGTAACTTCAAATCCGAAACGTTCTACAAGATATTCGATGGGTTCAAGAACCGCATGGTGTTCCAAAGCGGTCGTAATGATGTGTTTGCCATCTGCTTGGTGTTTCAAGCAGTAGCCTTTTATCACAGTATTATTACTTTCTGATCCACCTGAAGTGAAGAAAATCCGATTTGGAAGGGTATGGAGAGATCTAGCAATCTTCTCGCGAGATTCACGGAGGAGTTTACTAGCCATTCGTCCATGAGCATGAAGACTGGATGGATTTCCAAAGGTTGTCTTCATGGTTTCTGTCATCGCAGTGATGACTTCAGGCAAAAGGGGAGTTGTTGCGGCATTATCAAAATATATCACATTCAGACCTTATTTCTTGTGGTAGGCAAATAGAGGACTAACAGGTTTTCTTTCTTGAATGCGAACAATAGCTTCAGCGATCAGTTCGCTAGCTGTCAGATAGTTAATGTTTTTTGGTGTTGGTCCTTTTGGAGCAACAGAATCGGTTACTAAGATTTCTTTGATCGGAGCTTGATCTAATAATTCAACAGCACCTTTAACAAATAAACCATGACTTGAAACAGCATAAATTTCAGTAGCACCATCACGTTCGACGATTTTAGCAGCCTCTGAGAATGTCTTCCCAGTATTGAGGATATCGTCAATCAAGATTGCTTTCTTGCCTTTGACATCTCCGATGATATAGCCATAATCACGGTTCGCATCATCTTGCTCGTAATCAATGATCGCAATCGGTGCATCAAGATATTCTGCTAAACTACGAGCTCGTTTAACTCCTGAGTTTTTAGGGCTGACGACAACAACATCTGGACCAGTTAGACCTTTGTTGATGTAGTGCTCTGCAAAAAGTGGAATGGTAAAGAGGTTATCCACGGCAATATCAAAGAAACCTTGGACCTGAACAGCATGGAGATCGAGTGTGACGACGCGGTCCACCCCAGCTTTGACCAACATGTTTGCAACGAGCTTAGCTGTGATTGGTTCGCGAGGAGCAGCAGTTCGGTCTTGGCGAGCATAGCCAAAATAAGGCATGACCACATTGACGGTGTTTGCGCTAGCCCGTTGGCAAGCATCCACCATGATTAACAATTCCATCAAGTGATTGTTAACAGGAAAACTGGTTGATTGAATGATATAAATATCATATCCACGAACACTTTCCTCAATATTGACTTGGATTTCACCATCTGAAAACTGACGGGATGAAATTTTCCCAAGTGGAACCCCAGCATGATCCGCGATTTTTTGCGCAATCTCGGGGTTTGAATTGAGAGAGAAGAGCTTCATATTTTTTTTATCTGACATGTGATTCCAACCTCATTTAGATTTTTGATCTTAGCACTATTTTAGCAAAAATTTGCGATAATTTCAGCTATTTTACAATCTTTCCGCTAATCTAGCGATTTTATTTTTTGCTGCTTTGTAGACGATTCCATGGTCTGAAATGAACTGATAAAAATTTTCTTCCTGTTCAGCAGTTTCCACCTCAATTTCCAACTCATAATCTTCAGTGTCTAGATAGAGACTGTGGTCTAGTGCCACCAAGCCTGCAGCTGTTTCTCTTTCGAATCGTTCTGTTGTCAGGCTTCCCCAGACAGCAAGTTGTTCAACTGGGATTCCTTTTGACTCCAAGAGGTTTTTGATTTCTCCATCAGGAAACTCTTGGTGTTGAAGAATCTCCTTGGTTTCTTCTGGGCTGAGTGCTTGATTGTACTCGAAATGGCCAACTGTTTCAGGAACTTTGAGGGTCAATTCCGCTTGATCTGTGAAAGTGCGCACCCGTAAGGCCATTTTTTCCTTGCGGATGAGCTGGTCGGGTGTATCGATATAGTGATTGGTTTGGACAACCAATTCTGTATCAGCAAAAAGTGAAAGGAGGGATTGGTATTCCTCCTTGTCTAGCAAGGTTTTGTATTCAATTTCTAAATGGTTCATTTTGTAGTCCTTTGCTTTTTTTCGAAAGCGATTCATGATATAATAAGAGATGTGTTTATTGTATACAAAAATGGTTCAGATTACAAGGTGGTAGGATGGCAATTGATTGGGAAAACTTCTTAGATCCGTATATCCAAGCAGTTGGGGAATTAAAAATCAAACTGCGTGGGATTCGAAAGCAATATCGTAAGCAACAAAAGCATTCTCCAATCGAGTTTGTGACAGGTCGTGTTAAGCCGATTGAGAGCATCCGAGAAAAGATGATCCGAAGAAATATTTCTGAAGAGAATCTGGCACAGGATATGCAAGATATTGCAGGTCTTCGCATCATGGTTCAGTTCGTAGACGACGTCGAAGAGATCCTAGAGGTTCTGAGACAACGGCAGGATATGCACGTGGTCCAAGAGCGAGACTACATCCGCCATAAGAAATCAAGTGGCTACCGGAGTTACCACGT
The DNA here is from genome assembly GCA_902479835.1 of uncultured Streptococcus sp. Taxonomy (GTDB): domain Bacteria; phylum Bacillota; class Bacilli; order Lactobacillales; family Streptococcaceae; genus Streptococcus. The sequence goes on from CABSQC010000034.1 coordinate 5,638, forward strand.
TGTGGTCGAGTACCCGGTCGATACCATTGATGGAAATGAAACGATCTTAGCAGAGATTCAAATTCGGACCTTGTCCATGAATTTTTGGGCAACCATTGAACACTCGCTTAATTATAAATATAAAGGAGACTTTCCAGACGAGATCAAAAAACGCTTAGAGACGACAGCAAACCTGGCCTATCTCTTGGATGAAGAGATGGGGGCAATTCGGGATGCGATTCAGGAGGCTCAAGCCCTGTTTGATCCACTTCATCGTAAGTTAAATGATGGCGTTGGAAATAGTGATGACACAGATGAAGACTACAGGTAAAAAAGTATCCATTATTCGCAATCGCAAGCGTCAAAGTGAAGAGGTTTTTCAGCAGTTGCGCTACAAGCTTCGGAAAAATAATTTTATTTTGACGGAGAAGCACCCGGATATTGTGATTTCAATTGGTGGCGATGGGATGTTGTTATCAGCCTTTCACAAGTATGAACACCAGTTGGATCGGGTGCGATTTGTTGGCGTCCATACCGGACACTTAGGATTTTATACAGATTACTTAGATAGTGAAATCGATAAGCTGGTTGAGAACTTAAAATATGATACTGGAGCTAAGGTTTCTTACCCTATTTTGAATGTCAAGATTACTTTCGAAAATGGGGAAACCCGTACCATGAGAGCGTTGAACGAAGCGACGATTAAGAGAAGCGACCGGACCATGGTTGCCGATCTTACGATTAATGGAGTGGATTTTGAGCGCTTCAGAGGAGACGGGATCACCGTTTCGACTCCTACAGGAAGTACGGCTTACAATAAATCCTTGGGAGGAGCAGTCCTTCACCCAACTATTGAGGCGCTGCAGATTGCTGAAATCGCCAGTCTCAACAACCGTGTTTATCGTACCTTGGGTTCTTCTGTCATTGTCCCTAAAAAGGATAAGATCGAGATTACACCGACGAGACCTGGCTTTCACATTATCTCTGTTGACAATTCAACCTATTCTTACCGCAATATTGCAAAGGTAGAATACCAGATTGACAACCATAAGATCAATTTTGTGGCAAGCTCCAGTCACACCAGCTTCTGGAATCGGGTCAAGGATGCCTTTATCGGAGATGATAGAGAATGAGATTTGAATTCATTGTCGATGAGCATGTCAAGGTCAAGACTTTCTTGAAAAAGCACGAGGTTTCTAAGGGGCTCTTAGCAAAGATTAAGTTTCGTGGTGGCCAGATCCTTGTCAATGGACGTCCGGAGAATGCAATTTATTTGTTGGATATTGGGGATCGCTTGGTCATTGATATTCCAGCAGAAGAAGGTTTTGAAACCCTAAAGCCCATGGATCGGCCTTTGGATATTTTGTTTGAAGATGATCATTTTTTGGTCTTAAACAAACCCTTTGGGATTGCTTCTATTCCAAGTGCGATTCATTCCAATACCTTAGCCAATTTTGTAAAAGGCTATTATGTGAAACAGGGCTACGAGAACCAGCAGGTTCACATTGTCACTCGCTTGGATAAGGATACTAGTGGCGTCATGCTCTTTGCCAAACATGGCTATGCCCATGCCCGCTTGGATAAGCAATTGCAGTCTAAAACGATTCAGAAACGCTATTATGCCTTGGTCAAGGGATCTGGGAAGCTTGATCCTGTCGGAGAGATTATTGCTCCGATTGCGCGTGATGAAGATTCAATTATCACCCGCAAGGTAGCTAAAGGCGGCAAGTATGCCCATACTAGCTATCAGGTTGTTCAATCTTTTGGTAATATTCACCTAGTGGATATTCAGTTACACACAGGTCGAACCCATCAGATCCGCGTTCATTTTTCCCATATTGGTTTTCCACTCTTGGGAGATGATCTCTATGGCGGCAGTTTAGAAGACGGCATTGAGCGCCAAGCCCTTCATTGTCATCGTCTATCCTATTATCATCCATTTCTAGAGGAAGAATTGGTCATAGAAAGTCCACTGCCTCCAGATTTCCAAGCTGTATTAACACAGCTTCAAACTAGTTATTAATTATTAAAAGGAGTAAAACTCATGGAAGTTTTCGAAAATCTCAAAGCCAACCTCGTTGGTAAGAATGCACGTATTGTATTACCAGAAGGTGAAGAACCTCGTATCCTCCAAGCGACAAAACGCATTGTGAACGAGACAGAAGTAACCCCTGTCTTGCTTGGTAATCCGGATAAAATTCGGATTTATCTTGAAATCGAAGGGGTTTTGGATGGATATGAAGTCATCGATCCTCATTCTTATCCAGGTTTTGAAGAAATGGTAGCTTCCTTAGTAGAACGTCGTAAGGGCAAAATGACAGAAGAAGAAGCGCGTCAAGTCTTGAAAGATGACGTTAACTATTTTGGTGTCATGTTGGTGCACATGGGAATTGTTGATGGGATGGTATCTGGTGCGATTCACTCAACAGCCGCAACTGTTCGTCCGGCTCTTCAAATTATCAAAACTCGTCCAAATGTAAAACGGACCTCAGGAGCTTTCCTTATGGTTCGTGGATCTGAACGCTACTTGTTCGGGGACTGTGCCATCAACATCAATCCAGATGCTGAAGGCTTGGCTGAAATTGCCATCAACTCTGCTATCACAGCCAAGATGTTTGGCATCGATCCGAAAATCGCCATGTTGAGCTATTCAACTAAAGGTTCTGGTTTCGGTGAAAGTGTTGATAAGGTTGTCGAAGCGACTAAGCTTGCTCATGAACTTCGTCCAGACCTTGAAATTGATGGGGAATTGCAATTTGACGCAGCCTTTGTCCCTGCAACTGCAGCCTTGAAGGCTCCTGGAAGCAAGGTAGCAGGTCAAGCCAATGTCTTTATCTTCCCTGGTATTGAAGCAGGTAACATTGGATACAAGATGGCAGAACGTCTTGGTGGCTTTGCAGCGGTAGGTCCAGTCTTGCAAGGGTTGAACAAACCAGTCAACGACCTTTCTCGTGGATGTAATGCAGATGACGTTTACAAATTGACCTTGATCACAGCAGCTCAAGCCGTGGAACAATAAGAAATACATTTAGAGAGTGGGACAGAAATCGGTAATTCGTTAGAATTCGATTTCGTCGTCCCACCTCCGCACAGTTGAGTAGGGCTG
>CABSQC010000035.1 GCA_902479835.1 uncultured Streptococcus sp.
CTTCATAGCTTCAGGCACTCGGAATTATTGAGACTTAAGGCTCAATAATTAGTCATGGAACTTCATAGAAGTTCGCTGACGTCCGTACTCACCTAAGGAAAGTTTCTGGGAAAACTTCGTCTTCAATAAAAAAACAAGGAACAATTTCCTTGTTTCATATGATTTATTCTTCTTCCTCGTCTTCAGAATCCTCTTCTTCGTCGTCTTCTTCGCTCAATTCAACTTCTTCACCCAAATCATCTGGTACGATTTCATTGATTTCAGCATCGTAAGCTTCGACTTCACTCTTTTCATCATCTGGATTTTCTTCATCATATGAAAGAGCTGGATCTGCTTCGTAAACTTCTTCGTCTTCTGGATCGTCGTCGTTGTAGTCGATCGCATCTTCGTCTCCATCCATGAAGGCATTGACACGTTTTTTCTTGCGTTTCTTAGGAGTTTCATCTTCGTCTGTTTCTTCAAGAGCGATGATTTCCTCGTCAACTTCATCGATGGCATACCATGAACGAAGACCCCATTTGTTATCTCCAAGTGGGATAAAGCTTCCATCTACATTCAATTCTGTGTAGAACAATGGAAGAGCTTCACGGATCTCGCTGTTTGATTTTTCAAGGTAATTTTGAATTTCATTTACAAGATCGCTAAAGTACATTTCATGGTCACGTCCGCGTAATTCCAAAATCGCACGCGCCACTTCAATCATAGAAAGTTCACTTTTTTCTTGTCCAGCAAATACTTCTAATTCCAAGGGTAAATCTCCTTATGTTTCATTTCCTAAATGGAGAAGGATCCGGTCTTAAACCTCATCCTATCCTCGATGATAGATTGAAAACTTCTCGTCACTAAATCTATCACGCATTTTATCGTTACACTCTATTGTACGATAAATTTCCCCTTTCGTCAAAGGAAAATTCCAGGATTCTCCATGAAATCAGAAAAAGAAGAGCCTCATGGCTCTTCTTTTTATTCTCAATTATTTTACTTTTGCTGTGCTTGTGATTACGTTCACGGCTTTCTTCACTGTGATGTCATGTTTCAACATTTCTGGTGAAAGAAGGTTGCGAACTTGTTCAACTGGCATGTTGTAATCTGCTGCCAATTGTTCGATTTCAGCGTTGATTTCTTCTTCAGTTGCTTCGAAGCCTTCTGCTTTGGCTACTGCTTCAACCACGAGGTTTGTCTTAGTGCGGCTTTCAGCTTCTGCTTCATATTGTTTGTGAAGATCATCTTGAGTTGTTCCAGTAATTTGGAAGTACATTTCAGGTGAGATTCCTTGACGTTGCATATTTCCAAGGAATTCGTTGATTGAACGGTGTACTTCTTCGTGGATCATTTCTTCTGGAAGTTCAACGATTTCAGCATTTTCAACGGCAAGATCGATCGCTGCTGCTTCTACTGCATCGTTGTATGCTTCTTCTTTTGCTTCTGCCAATTCTTTGCGGTATTTTTCTTTCAATTCAGCAAGAGTTTCAACTTCTTCGTCGATGTCTTTTGCCAATTCATCGTCAAGAGCTGGTACTTCTTTTGCTTTTACTTCGTGGATTGTTGTCACGAATTTCGCTTCTTTACCTGCAAGGTCAGCTGCTTGGTAGTCTTCTGGGAATGTTACGATCACGTCAACTGTTTCACCAGCAGAGTGTCCAACCAATTGGTCTTCGAATCCTGGGATAAATTGACCTGAACCAAGTCCAAGCGAGAAGTTGTCACCTTTACCACCGTCGAATTCAACACCGTCGATAGATCCAACGAAGTCGATTACAACTGTGTCGCCTTCTGCTGCAGCACCTTCTTTAACAACCAATTCAGCCAAGTTGTTACGTTCGCGTTCGATACGAGCATCCACATCAGCGTCTGTTACTTCTTTAGAAACTTCTACTGATACTTCAAGGTCTTTGTAAGCACCCAATTTTACTTCAGGTTTTGTTACAACAGCTGCTGTCAATGTCCAGTCTTGACCTTTTTCCATAGATACAACATCGAAAGTTGGTTGTGCTACAACTTCGATTCCAGCTTCTTTAACAGCTGCTTCGTATGCTGCTGGAAGAAGATCGTTCAAAGCATCTTGGTAAAGAGCTTCTTCACCAAAACGTTGGTTGAAGATTGGACGTGGAATATGACCTTTACGGAATCCAGGTACGTTCAAGGTTTTCTTAACAGACTCAAACACACGGTCCAAAGCAGGTTTGATTTGCTCTTGGCTGATGGTGAAAGTCAATACACCGTGGTTAGTTTCTTTGTTTTCAAATGATACAGACATTCTGTCTCTCCTTAAAATAATATAGTCATTCCTTATAATTTTACCACAAAACTTTGAAATTGCAAGTTTTAAAACGTTTTCGCCTCTCTTTTCATCCAAAAAAACTAGCCCCTAAAAGCTAGTTCTATTTATGATTTTCGGATAGGATCATCTAGGTAGAGAGCACGGGCACCACCGATCAATTTTGACCGACTAGCGAGGGCTGTGACATGGGCTTCCCCTAGTTCACGTATGATAGGGCGAATCGGAACTTGTACGTGTTTGACGTGCATCCCCACCGAGGTATCTCCGATGTCTAAGCCCGCTTGGGCTGTGATAAATTCCACTTCGACAGGATCTTTAAAATACTTGAAAGCAGCGAGTTGTCCAGCTCCCCCTGCATGGAGACTTGGAAGGACATTGACAATTTCTAGATCCTTCTTGTCTGCCAATTCCCGCTCGACCACCAGGGCGCGATTGAGGTGCTCACATCCTTGTACCGCTAGATAAATCCCTCTTGGATTCAACTCATCTAGCAAGACCTGGACAACAGCTTCAGCAATGTCGATGTTCGAGGCCTTTCCAATTTGCCCTCCTGCAACTTCACTTGAAGACATCCCGAGAACTAGAATCTGTCCCTGATAGAGACGGCTTTTTGCCAAAACATCTACCAGGATTTCTTTTGTATCCTTCTTCAGTTGCTCCAAATCCATGAATTAGTTTCCTTTCTTTTGGAAGGCATAATAGACCACATAGCCTAAAGTCATTCCGACAAAATTCTGAGCAAGGTTATTTGGAATGTCCGAGATAGCAGCTCCCCATCCATTGCCTAAAAGGAGGGCAGAAGCTAGTGCGTAACCGCCTACCATGACGACTGTCGCAAGAAGCAAGCCTAGGTAACGGGCTTTTCCCTTGAAGCCAGCGAAATAGCCTTGGCCCCCGTGAAAGAGGAGGCTAAAGAACATCCACTGAGGATAGCCTGAAATCAGATCGAGTAGGAAGGCTCCGACACCACCTACAATCGCACCTTCCTTGCGTCCAAAATAGAAGGCTGTAAAATACACTCCAAGATCTAACAGGGTGACGATCCCTGTAGGAGTTGGAAGTTTTGTATAGTAGCCAAGTACAACTGTCAAGGCTGTCAAAATGGAAAGGCGGGCAATGAGTTGAGTTCGATTAGATGTCATATTGTACTACTCCATACTGGTCTGAATGTTGAATCGCTTGGAAGACAAAGTCTTTAGAGGCTTTAACAGCTTCAAGCGGTGATTTCCCTTTCACCAACTGGCTGGAAATGCTAGATGCGAAGGTACAACCAGCTCCTGTATTGTTCTTTTCTAAGACCGGCTCTTCAATGACGGTGAAGTCTGTACCATCATAAAAGACATCGATGGCCTTTTCTTTATTGAGACGATTACCCCCTTTGACCACGACATTCGCCGCACCCAATCCATGGAGCTTGCGCGCCACCTCCTTCATATCATCGAGCGATTGAATCTTGCTTTGGGTCAAGATCTCAGCTTCTGGTAAGTTTGGTGTGATGATGGTCACATAAGGGAAGAACTTGATCAATTCGTCTCGAAGAGCTGAAACTTCTACATCATGGCTTTCCTTGCAGACCAAGACAGGATCGAGCACTACTGGGATATCTGCATGAGCTTTGACATAATCCAAAGCTAGGTCTGCCACTTCAACATTTGGCAAGAGGCCGAGTTTAATAGCAGAGAAAGGAACATCCTTGAGAGAGTTGAGCTGCTGAGCAAAGGTCGTTGGATTCACCGGAATCACTTCAAAACCATGCTCGGTCATGGCTGTCAAACAAGTCACCGCCACAAAGCCATGCTGTTTGTTAGTCGTATAAGTTGCAAGGTCTGCATGAAGACCTCCCCCACTAAAAATATCATTTCCTGAAATTGCGAGAATCAATTCATTACTCATAACGTATCTCCTTTAAATATAAGCCATTTGGCGCTGCTGTAGGACCTGCTAGATTGCGGTCCTTCTTTTCTAAAATCAGATCGATCTGCTCGATCGACATCCGATCATTTCCAATCTTCAACAAAGTTCCCACCATATTGCGGATTTGCTTGTAGAGAAAACCATTGCCCGAAAAGATAAAGAGAAGACGATGATTGGCCGTGTCCTCAACCAAGCGAGCCTCTGTAATCGTACGAACCTTGTCTTCCACACTGGTTCCTGAAGCGGTGAAACCGGTGAAATCATGGGTTCCCTCCAACTTTTGGATGGCTACTTGCATCTTTTCCACATCCAAAGGATAAGGATAGTGGGTGGCATAGTGGCGCATCATGGGGTTTTTGGGACGACCATAATCCACGATGAATTCATAGGTCTTGCTGTGCTTCTTATAGCGTGAGTGAAAGTCATCTGCTACTTGCTCTACTAGGATGAAATCAATATCCTCTGGGGTTTGGGTATCGAGGGCAAAGCGAAGCTTCTCCTCGTCCCTCGCTTGAGGGAGATCAAAATGAATCACCTGTCCAAGAGCATGGACACCTGCATCGGTTCGACCCGATCCATGAACGGTAACAGGGGTTCCTTGATTGAGGCGCGTCAAGGTCTTCTCGATTTCCTCTTGCACACTACGGGCATGCGGTTGGCGTTGAAACCCTGCAAACAAGGTCCCGTCATATGAAATGGTTGCTTTGTATCGTGTCATGGTTTTATTTTAGCAAGATATAGAAGGGGTTACAATAGTAAAAAAGTCAAACTGTCCGGGTACAGTTTTGCAAGAAAAAAAGAAGGTTCTTGGAATCGATCCAAAATAAAACGAGCTCCTTAGTCAAAAGGAAACTCGTTTATTCTTATAAGTCATCTAAAGCATCTTTGACCTTATCAAAGAAGCCTTTTTTCTTTGGGTTGACCTTCAAATCACTTGCTTCCGCAAAGGCTTGAAGGGCTTCTTTTTGCTTGTCATTTAAACCAGTTGGGGTGACAACATTGACAGACACATATTGATCTCCCATGGCACCACCACGTAAGCTTGGAGCACCTTTTCCGCGAAGACGGAATTTTTTACCGGTTTGGGTTCCTTCAGGAATCACCAAATCAACATCGCCATGAACCGTAGGCACATGAACAGTATCCCCAAGAGCTGCTTGGACAATATTCAAATCTAGCTTGTAGTAGATGGTTGAGCCATCTCGTTCGAAGCGATCACTTGGCTCCACATTGACAACCACATACAAGTCTCCATATGGTCCACCGTTAAAGCCAGCTTCTCCTTGACCCGCTAAGCGGATTTGTTGACCTGTTTCAACTCCTGCAGGAATCTTGACGTTCACGCTATGGGCTTGTTTTTCATGACCTGTTCCACGACAAGTCGTACATGGATCTTTGATTTCTTGACCACGGCCATGACAGACATCACAGGTCACTTGACGGCGCATCATTCCAAGAGGAGTTTGCGTATCTACATTGATAACCCCGGAACCATGACAGCGTCCACAGGTCACCGGACTAGTCCCTGGCTTAGCCCCAGAACCATGACAGGTATGACAGCTAGCTTCCCGATGGTACTTGACTTCTTTTTCCGCACCAAAAATCGCTTCTTCAAACTTGAGATTGACGCGGTATTGGAGGTCATCCCCTTGACGAGGTGCATTTGGATTACGACTTGCACCACCACCAAAGAAGCTAGAGAAGATGTCTTCAAAGCCACCAAATCCAGCACCATCAAAGCCACCAAAACCACCTGCTCCGCCACCGAAGCCACCATTAGCCCCCGCAGCACCATATTGGTCATAAGCAGCCCTTTTTTGCTCGTCACTCAAAGTCTCATAAGCTTCTTGAACTTCCTTGTACTTTTCCTCAGCACCAGGTTCTTTGTTGATATCTGGGTGATATTTTTTAGATAATTTCCGATAGGCTTTCTTGATCTCGTCTTGAGATGCATTCTTTGAAACGCCCAAACGGTCATAAAATTCAGTATTGTTCATTTAAGATACCAAGACCGTAAAATTCGACTGAAAAATAGGAAATCTGACGCAGGAGCGATGCTCCTAGATAGATTTATCTTTTTTCCGAGAATTTAGGTCGGGTTCAATTCCTTTCTTTCATATTGAGTAAGAAACTTCAGAGCTCAAGTTCAATTCCCCGAACACTCTTTGTTCCTTTCTATAATTTTCATGCACATTTTTAGAGGTTGCTTTCTATACTCTGCTTCACTTGATCAAACTCTTGGTCTGATAGAGTAAATAACAAATCCTCTTCAGCGTACTCGTTCTGTTCTTTAAAATAGTTGTCCGTATTCTCTGCCAACCCTAGACTTAGAATCACTTTCCTTGCAAACTCTTGATGCGCAAAGCCTATCGCCGTAATGATTTGTTTATCTTGCACAAGAACTTTCGGTTGAAAATTTTCGCGTGGAAGAAATTCAAAATAGTCAAAGAAGTTTTGCCAAATTCCACCTGTAAATTTCGTGTCCTTCAATAGACCTGCTTTGGCCAATAAAAGGGGGGCTGAAGAAATGGCTGCAATGAGGATATCTTGCTCACCAAGGTCCCTCAAAAATGAAATCAATTTCTCATCCTGTAGGGCAGGTCCTATGTTGACCATTCCTGGCAAAATCACACAAGAATACTCTTCTATACAGATTTGATCTAGTGTTTTGGTCGGTTGACAGGGCAAGCCATCCTCAGAGACCACCATCGAATGATCTGAAGCGGCATAATCAATCGTACTATCAAAAGACAGAGCTAAAGTACTTGTTAAAGCGGTTATCTCATAAAGAGAAAAATTAGGATAAATGATACAAAGTACTTTTTTCATACGCAACATCCTCTATTTTACCGAAAAACAGAGGCTGGGTTGCAACCTCTGGATTTCTTCTTATCATTACGACGTTCTAAAACAAAGTCGATTATACTTTGTTTTAGAACTAGTAAGGCTGAATTGAGTTTCGGATTAAAGGAATCCTAGAATCTCGGAACCTTTCTTTATTTCAAGAGGTTCCGCTAAAACAATCCACTGGATTGTTTTACTTTTCCGTAAACTCTCCGTCTACGACATCATCGCCTGCGTTGCCTGATGCTTGTGCGCCTTCTGCTCCTGCTTGGGCTTGTTGCGCTGCTGCAGCTTGTTCGTAAAGCTTAACAGCCAATGCTTGTGCTTTTTCGTTCAAGGCTTCAAGTTTCGCTTTCATTTCTTCAAGGTTACCTGATTCTTGAGCTTTCTTAAGATCATCCAATCCTGCTTGAGCTGCATCACGTTCTGCATCGAAGCCTTTGCCTTCAGTTTCTTTGATTGTCTTTTCAGTCGCAAAGATAGCTTGGTCTACTTCGTTACGAAGGTCAACTTCTTCTTTACGTTTCTTATCTGCTTCAGCGTTTGCTTCTGCATCTTTCATCATGCGGTCGATTTCTTCGTCTGTCAAACCTGAGTTTGATTGGATAACAATTGTTTGTTCTTTTTGAGTTCCAAGGTCTTTCGCTTTAACAGATACGATACCGTTCTTATCGATGTCGAATGTTACTTCGATTTGTGGGATACCACGAGGTGCAGCTGGGATATCAGTCAATTGGAAACGTCCAAGAGTCTTGTTATCTGCTGCCATTGGGCGTTCCCCTTGAAGAACGTGGATATCAACGGCTGGTTGGTTGTCTGCTGCAGTTGAGAAGACTTGTGATTTAGAAGTTGGAATTGTAGTGTTGCGGTCGATCAATTTTGTGAAGACTCCACCCATTGTTTCGATACCAAGTGACAATGGCGTTACGTCAAGAAGGACAACGTCTTTCACGTCACCAGTGATCACACCACCTTGGATCGCAGCACCCATAGCCACTACTTCGTCAGGGTTCACTGATTTGTTTGGTTCTTTACCAGTTTCAGCTTTAACAGCTTCTACAACGGCAGGGATACGAGTTGAACCACCGACAAGGATGACTTCGTCGATATCTGACAAGCTCAAACCTGCATCTGAAAGGGCTTGACGAACTGGAGTTTTCGTACGTTCTACAAGGTCACGAGTCAAATCGTCAAATTTTGCACGAGTCAAGGTCATTTCCAAGTGAAGAGGTCCAGCAGCTCCTGCAGTGATGAATGGCAAGCTGATTTGTGTTGAAGTGACACCAGAAAGGTCTTTCTTCGCTTTTTCAGCTGCATCTTTCAAACGTTGAAGGGCCATCTTGTCTGTTGACAAGTCGATACCATTTTCTTTCTTGAATTCTTCAACCATGTAGTCGATGATTTTTTGGTCAAAGTCGTCACCACCGAGTTTGTTGTCCCCTGCAGTTGCCAATACATCGAAGACACCATCACCGAGTTCGAGGATAGATACGTCGAATGTACCACCACCAAGGTCGAATACCAAGATTTTTTCTTCTTTATCAGTCTTATCCAAACCATAAGCAAGGGCTGCTGCAGTTGGTTCGTTAACGATACGTTCTACTTCAAGACCAGCGATTTTACCCGCGTCTTTAGTTGCTTGACGTTGAGCATCGTTGAAGTAAGCTGGAACTGTGATAA
>CABSQC010000036.1 GCA_902479835.1 uncultured Streptococcus sp.
CCTTCTTTGTCTTTACGTTGGTATGTGTGAGCACCAAAGTAGTCACGTTGTGCTTGGATCAAGTTTGCTGGAAGATCCGCTGAACGGTAGCTATCAAAGTAAGTGATGGCTGCTGAGAAGGTTGGTACGGGTACACCAGCTTGAACAGCAAGAGCTACGATATCACGAACAGATTGTTGGTACTTAGCAGTGACATCCAAGAAGTACTCATCCAAAAGAAGGTTAGCAAGATCTGCATCACGGTTGTAAGCATCTGTGATCTTTTGCAAGAAACGAGAACGGATGATACAGCCATCGCGCCAGATAGATGCGATGTCCGCAAATGGCAAGTTCCAGTTATTTTCTTTAGAAGCTACACGCAATTGCGCAAAACCTTGTGCGTAAGAGATGATTTTTGAAAAGTAAAGGGCTTGACGGATTTTTTCAATCAACTCAACCTTGTCTCCTTCAAATTTGAAAGCAGCTGGTTTTGGAAGCACCTTGCTAGCGTGTACACGTTCTTCTTTATAAGTAGAGATATAACGTGCAAATACTGACTCAGTAATGAGTGACAATGGCACACCAAGGTCAAGAGCTGATTGGCTAGTCCATTTACCAGTTCCCTTGTTTCCTGCAGCATCCAGGATATAGTCTACGATTGGTCCATCTTGACCTTCATCGTCTTTGCGTTTCAAGATATCAGCTGTGATTTCAATCAAGTAGCTGTCCAACTCACCCTTGTTCCATTCAGTGAAGATTTCAGCCATGTCTTCTGCAGAAAGGCCAAGCAAGTGTTGCATGAGGTCATAGCTTTCTGCGATCAATTGCATATCCCCGTACTCGATCCCGTTGTGGACCATTTTCACGTAGTGACCAGCTCCATCAGGACCGATGTAAGTCACACATGGTTTTCCATCTTCTGGTGCTTTTGCAGAGATTTCTTCAAGAACATCTGCTACCAATTCATAGGCTTCTTTTTGTCCACCAGGCATGATAGAAGGACCTTCAAGGGCACCTTTTTCACCACCAGAAACCCCTGTACCGATAAAGTTGATACCAGAGTTTGCCAACTCTTCGTTCCGACGGATGGTATCTTTGTAGAAAGTATTTCCTCCGTCAATCAAGATATCGCCTTTATCCAAATGTGGAAGAAGGGCTTGGATAGTTGCATCTGTACCAGGTCCTGCTTGAACCATGAGCATGATACGGCGTGGTTTTTCGATAGAGTTTACAAAGCTTTCGATATCATAGCTTGGCACAAAGTTCTTTTCAGGATGGCAAGCAACAACATCTTCTGTTTTTTCTTTACTACGGTTATAAATGGCAACTGTATAGCCACGAGATTCGATATTAAGGGCAAGGTTACGACCCATTACGGCCATACCAACAACACCAAAGTTTGCTTTAGTCATGTGACACTCCTCTTTATAGTTTGCCTTTATTCTACCATTTTTCCTCCTCAAAAGAAAGCAGAAAATAGCTTCCCGCCTTCTCTAGAGGGAGAAGATCATGCAAGTCATTTGATCTTAAAAACAAAAGTGCCCGAGAAACAGTTCTCAGACACTTCTTGATGAATGGCATTAATCTTCTTTAGAAGCTAACTCCTCTGCTTCAATGACCGGTTGTTCTCCTTCTTTGAGTTTATTGACCGTCATATTAACTCCAAGAGCTCCTGCTATCAATTGACGAATATCAATCCAGCTCCTTGAGAGACTTGGTCGATACTTTGCATAATATCGCCCACCATCTTAGAAGCATTGCCTTCCCCGTACATGGTGATCTTATCAACCTTGGTTAATGGTTCAGCGACAGCACGCGCAATTTCAGGCAACTTGTCAACGACCATTTCAGTAATGGCTGCTTCTTGCATTTTCTTCATTGCTTCGGCCTTTTGGTCCAAACCTTTCGCTTCAGCTTCTAGTTTCAAGCGAATGGCTTCAGCTTCTGCACGACCTTTGGCTTCGATAGCTTCAGCCTCTTGTAGTTGAGCAAATTTCTCAGCTTCGGCTTGGGCTTTCCGAGCTTCGGCTTCTTTTTGTGTTTCGAAGAGTTCTGCTTCTGCCTTGCGTTGGCGTTCGATCAATTCTGCTTCGGCTGCTTGTTGACGCGCATACTTTTCAGCTTCGGCTTGCTTACGGATGTTGGCATCCAATTCTTGCTCACGAACCTTAACTTCGCGTTCTTTGACTTCCGCTTCTTTTTCTTGTTTCATGATATTGGCTTCAGCTGCCACGCGCTCTTGTTCACGACGTTGCACTTCTGCCTCAATCCCTTTAGCGGCATCTGCTTTTGCTTGGGCAATATCTGCTTCTTGTTTGAGGGCTGCTTGTTTGAGTTTTAATTCGTTTTGTTTTTGCGCAATTTCAAGATCGGCTGCAACACGTTTGTCGTTGGCCAATTTATCTTGTTCTGCTTCGACTTCCTTGCGTTCGCGTTCTGCTTTGGCTTTGGCAATCAAGGCATCTTTCTTAATGGTTTCAACATTTTCAATCCCGAGGTTGTCGATGACTCCCCCTTCATCAGAGAAGGATTGAACCGTAAAGGCGATGACTTCAAGCCCCATTTTAGCCAAATCTGGCGCTACGTTGTCTTGCACCTTTGAAGCAAACTCTTGACGGTCGTTGACCATCTTACGGAGCTCCATCTGACCGATCACTTCCCGTAAATTCCCTTCCAAGACATCTTGGACAGAATTGGAAATATCCGTTGTATTCCAGTTCAAGAAGTTCTCTGCAGCACGGGCAATCATCTCATCGGTTGTACCGATTTTTAACTTAACAGCTGCATCGGCACGGACGTTAATGAAGTCCAGTGTTGGGACTGCTTCAGATGTCCGAACATCTGTCGAGAATTGCTCAATATCAAGATAAGAGCGTTGTTCGACAAAGGGAATCATAAAACCAGCTTTCCCGCGTAAGTGGCGTTGCTTCCGAAGACCTGTAATAACCACGACTTCGTTGGGTTTAGCGTTGACATACCCTTTGACCAACAAGATCAATACAAGAATGGCTACGATTACAAAAGTAATCAACCAACCTGGAATAAATAAAGTATCCATACTTTTTCTCCTTTTTTAGAGGTCTCCCCTCTGTTGTTTATTAATCCTAGTATATCAAAAGAAGGCCTTTCCTCAAAGAAAAGACCTGTATTTATGTCTAAATTTATCAAATGTAATCTCTAGCTTATTCTTCGTCAAACAAGCCATTTAGACCGGCGAAAGGACTGTTTTCTTCTTTCTTAATAGCTTGAGCGGCTTGGTATTCTTCTTCGGATAGGATTTTCCAATCATTGCCTTCGATAAAACCTTGTCCAGCCTCTTCTTCTGGAGTGAGAACCTTGAGGGGAATATTTAGCAGAATATTATCCGCTACGCTTTCACTCAGGTCAATCTTCCCACCTTCGATTGGAAGGATCAGATCTTCCTCAAGAGCTTCGATATCTGCGTCAGACTGTACATCCTCCGCAAACACTTCTGTTACGGGATAGCTTTCTTGAAGCTCGACAGGCTCCATGCTTCGGCTAGATGCCAAAACGATGGTGTAGGTCAACTGGTAATCCAAGACATAGAGGCCTGTATCATAGGCTACTCGTCCTGTCGCTGTCACATTCTTTAAATCAAGAATTTCTGGATTACGCTTTTGCAATTCTTTGAGCAAATCCAACTCTTGATCAAAGGCTAGTCCTTCAGGATTTTTACGGATTTCTTGTGTAAATAGGTTCATTCTTTTGTCCTCAAATCTTCTAGATACTACTAGTATATCATGAAGCTGCCCCTCAACCAAGAAGTCTCCTCAAAAATTTGTTATAATCATGAAAAAAGATACAGAAACTAGGCAATTGGTGTTGTACACAAGGGTCTCACCATCTCTTGGACAAAAGAGAGTCACTTGCTAGGGCATTGTTAGATAGAGGAGAATTCATGAAAGATATCGGAGCAGTTTTTCGGCAAATACGTGAAAGTCGCCACATCTCTTTAGAGGAGGCTACGGGTGGCGAATTTTCACGCTCCATGCTATCTCGATTTGAAAGAGGGGAAAATGACCTGACCACGCAACGTTTTTTTCAGGCCCTTCAACAGATCAAAACCAGCCTCAGTGAGTTTTCCCATCTAGCTGGAATCGATCAGCACTCTTTTATTCCCAAATTGTTGAAAGAGCACTATGAAAACATGAGCTTGGAACACGACCAAGCCTTGTACCAAACTTACCAGCTAGCCTATCAGAAAGATCACAAAAAAGAAGACCTCTTAGCCAGCATTATTCTCAAAGTCCAAATGCTTGGCTTCTATCCTGAGGTGGAGCTCACCGCTAGCCAAGAGGAACTGGATTTCCTCCATGATTATCTCTTCTCTGTCACAATCTGGGGAAATTTTGAATTAAACCTGTTTTCTCTGACCTCTCCACTTTTCTCTAGTCGCCTCTATCGCCAATACACAGAGGAGTTGGTCCAAAGGGAGGATTTCAAGCTTCTCCTAGACTCTTCTCGTTCTGCCCTTAACTCTATTTTTCTTAATGGCTTCTTTCTCGCCATTAGTTCAAATGAATTTGAAGATGCATCTTTTTTTGATCACCTAATTAACGACCACTTTTACTCCGAAAATGAAGCCTACCATCGGACGGTTTATCTCTACGCCAAAGGAGAATTTCTCTATCGAAAGGGAGAGAAAGAAATTGGTCTTGAAAAGATGGAGCAGGCCATCCAGGTTCTCTCTATTCTGGATTGTAAGGACAGTGCCAGCTACTACAGACAGGGCATGCAGGAACTCATCAAAGAAACCTAAAAAACTCACAGATCTGTTCTGTGAGTTTTTGTTGAAAATATGCAACATTTATTTTTTCTTGTTTTTTTAGGTTTACAATAGGACTATCAAGCAAAGAAAGAAGGTTCTTCCCATGATAACCAAACTAAAAAGCCACTTCCTCCGCTTTCTTCTCTCACATACTAGCGTCTATCTGAAGGATCAGAAGCTAGCTCTTTCAGAAGAGGAAAAATTGGAGCTCTTCAAACAGATCGTTCGATCCATCAAACAAGTCCTACCCACTAATCACGTGAAGGAGGAAAGCTTATGAAACTCTTAGTCCGTAATAAAATTTTTGCCTTACTCAGCCTTTCTCGCTTTTTGAATACCCTTGGTGCTGCCATCTACAATCTGGTCTTTGTGGTCTTTGCTGCCAGCATGCCTCAGCCTAGTCTGGCAGTTGGCATTGCCAATCTCATTGTATTTATTCCTAGCCTCTTTAGCATTTTTGTTGGTATGAAGGCTGACCGCACGAAGAAAAAAGCTAACTGGTTGATCCGCATTGGCTATCTTCAAGCCATCCTCTTCATCCTTATTGCTCTCATGACCAAGATTCCGGGTTACCTTGCCTTTTCGATTGTTTGCTTCTTAAACATAGTTTCAGATTGTTTGAGTGATTATCGCGGAGGCTTGCAACTCCCTATCATGAAAAAGAACATCCCCGACGAGGATTTGATGGAGGCCTATTCCTTCAACCAACTACTTAGTATGGTCTGCTCGATTTCTGGACAAGCTCTAGGAGTTTGGTTGCTAGCCATCAGCCATCAAAATTTTGCCCTGGTCGCTTCGATCAATGCATTGACTTTTCTCCTGTCTTCTACCTGTCTCCTGATGAGAAAAAAGCAGCTGACACATGATCCCGTCATTGAGCCCCAAAGTAAGAATTCTTTGGTACACGAATGCCAAGAGATGTACCAGAACGCTAAAAGTATTTTTGCAGATGAGGAGGTCCACCACTTTGGCAAGTTGCTCTTCTCATTGGTTCTTATCAATGCCCTAGGGGGATCCATCTCTGGTATCTACAATTTGCAACTGCTTCACTCCCCCTTCTTTCAGTTGAGTTTTAGCCAATCCCTCTTGATTTTAGAGGTAGTGACTATTTTAAGCATGGTCTGGGCTAGCTTGACACCCCATGACTATTTTTCCAAGCAATCGCTCCACCATATCCTCCTGTGGATCACAGGTGGGCTGACCATGCTTGGTATCACAAATATCCTGGTACACTGGGATATTCTTTCCCTTCTACTCATCACTTTCCTTGGTTATCTTGTAGCAAAAATCAACCCAAAAGTTTCCAGTCTTTTAATGAGTAAATTACCCGCTGAAAAATTAGCTTCTACCTCTAGCTTTTTGGGACTGATGGTCAGCTTTGCCATGCCACTTGGGACAGCTCTCTTTTCTAGTCTAGCTATCTGGAGCCTTCCCCTAGCTTGGGGGACCTTTGCCATCCTTGGTTTCACTACCCTCCTCTTAACTACCAAATAAAAAATCCACCATTTGGTGGATTTTTTTACATTTTTCTTAGGCGAGCCACCCGCTCAGCAATGGGTGGGTGGGTATAAAAGAGTTTTTGCAAACCGGTTTCTTTTTTTGGATCGTTGATAAAAAGTGCACTGCTCGCATCATCGACATGTCGTTGCATTGGTTCGCTATTGTCTAGTTTTAACAAAGCATTGATCATTCCTTGAGGATTCCGCGTCAATTCAACACTTGAAGCATCTGCTAGGAACTCCCGTTGACGAGAAATGGCTAACTGGACCAAGGTCGCTGCTAATGGCGCTAAAACGATGGCAAGCAAGGAAAGGATCAACATAACAATCTCCAAACCACCGCTACCTTCTCGATCATCGTCCCGGCTACGGCCACCGCCCCACCACATCATCCGACCACCAATGCTAGAAAGCATGGTGATGGCACTAGCAAGGGCAACTGCAATCGTAGAGATGCGGATATCGTAATTGCGAATATGGCTGACTTCGTGTCCGATGACTCCCTCCAATTCCTCACGGTTCATCACAGCCAGAAGACCTGTCGTTGCTGCAACAGCAGCATTTTGAGGATTGGACCCTGTCGCAAATGCATTCATGGATGGATCATCTACAATATAGACACGGGGCATGGGAATCTGAGCCACCATAGCCATATCTTGTACAATATGGTAGAGTTGAGGGGCTTGCTCTTCCGTTACCTCACGCGCCCCGTTCATTCGCATGACAACTTCCGTGGATTGGAAAATCATGCTAAAGGCATAGATACCACCAATGATTAAGGCGAGGATAACGCCACCAAGGGAGGAACCTAACCAGAGGTAGCCAACGGCTGCTCCGATGAGAGCCAAGAGTATGAAAAAAGCAATAAGGAGAATCCAGGTTCTCCTTTTATTGCTTGCAATTTGGTCAAAGAGCATATTAGTCTCCTAATCCGCTAAAGTCCACCTTTGGTACTGCTTTTTCTTCTTCAGGCACTTGAAGAAATTCAGCTTGTCTGAAGCCGAACATTCCAGCAATTACGTTTGTTGGGAAAGTTTCCAACTTGACATTGTAATTGCTTGTGACACTATTGTACAATTGACGAGCATAAGAAATTTTGTTTTCTGTGTTGGTCAATTCTTCTTGCAATTGCATGAAGTTGGTGTTGGCTTTCAAGTCTGGGTAATTTTCAGCCACCGCAAAGATGCCTGCTACTTGGCGTGAAAGAGCATCACTGGCTGCCATTGCTTCTGCAGGTGAAGAAGCTTGCGCTACTTGTTGGCGAAGTTGAGTCACTTTTGCTAGTGTATCTCCTTCGTACTTGGCATAGCCTTTAACGGTTTCGATCAAGTTTGGAATCAAGTCATTCCGACGTTTCAATTGCACATCAATTTGACTCCAAGCTTCGCGAGTTTGCATGCGGCTTTTCACCAAACCGTTGTAAACTCCTACTACAATCAACACAAGGACCACAATGATCCCAAGAATAATCCAAATCATTTTATTGAATTCCTTTCATTTCTTTCTACCAGTATATCAAATTTCCCTTATTTTGTGGTAAAATAATAGCATGAAACCAGAAGAATTTTATGCCCGTTTAGCCGAACTCGGCTTTCCATTAACTGATCGTCAAAAAGAGCAATACGAACGCTATTTTGAGCTCCTCGTGGAATGGAATGAAAAGATTAATCTCACTGCCATCACCGAAAAAGACGAAGTCTATCTCAAGCATTTTTATGATTCGATCGCACCCATTTTACAAGGTTTGATCGAAAACCAACCCATCCGTCTCTTGGAAATCGGCGCGGGTGCTGGCTTTCCAAGCCTACCAATGAAGATCCTATTCCCTGAGCTGGATGTGACCATCATTGATTCCCTCAATAAGCGGATCAATTTTCTCCACTTGCTGGCTGAAGAGTTAGGTTTGAGCGGAGTTCATTTCTACCATGGACGTGCGGAGGACTTTGCACAAGACAAGGCCTTTCGTGCCCAATTTGATATCGTAACTGCCCGCGCGGTTGCCCGTATGCAAGTCCTCTCTGAACTGACCATCCCTTATCTGAAGGTAGGAGGACGACTTCTTGCTCTCAAGGCCAGCAATGCTCCAGAAGAGTTGGAAGAAGCCAAAAATGCCCTTAACTTACTGTTTAGCAAGGTTGAAGACAATCTACAGTATGAATTGCCAAACGGGGATCCACGCTATATCACTCTTGTAGAAAAGAAAAAAGAAACCCCCAATAAATACCCAAGAAAAGCAGGTATGCCCAATAAGCGGCCATTGTAGTAAGATACAAAGGGCCAAGCGGATAACGTCAAATAAGAGGCTGGGACAAAAGTCCTAGCCTCTCAATTATTTTTGGATTGTCGAGCAAGACGCAGTGGTTGAGTGGGCTCTACTACGCTGATTTCATCAGCTTTTACAGCCCTACTCAACTGTGCGGAG
>CABSQC010000037.1 GCA_902479835.1 uncultured Streptococcus sp.
GTACTCGGGAGTTTTGAAACTTTAGGTTCAAAACTAAGTCATGGAACTTCGTAGAAGTTCGCTGACGTCCGTCCTCACTTAAGGAAAGTTCCTGATTAAACTGAAGGGGCTACCCCCTTTTCTTTCAGGAGAATACTATGAAATTCAAACTATTATTTAGCTATCGTTTTCTATTGTTTATTTTAAGTGTGCTCGGCGTTTATCTGCAACTGACCAAGCATGGTGGCTTTGGCATGATGCTCTATTACACCATTTTATCCAACATGTTGGTCATGTTCTTCATGGGAGATATGGTTTGGCGCATGGTTCGAGGTCGTTCGACCCAGACCCTAGGCTACCTTCGCATGAAGGGGGCAGTGACTATGGCTATTATGATTACCTTTGTCATCTACCACTTTATGTTGGCGCCTCTGGCGACACCAGAGAAGTTTTATCGTTTGGAAAACTTCCTCTGTCATTACATCGTTCCTTTGATGTTCTTCTTTGATACCCTAGTGATTGACAAATCCAAGCAATACCGTAAGCTCGATCCCTTCCTTTGGACCTTGATTCCACTGGCTTACATGCTCTTTGCCCTTCTCAATGGATTGGTCTTGAAGTGGCCAATTCCAGGTGCAAAAGATAGTCCCTTTGCCTATTTCTTTATCAATGTTAATAAATACGGCTGGGCCTTTGTTGGAAAATGGGTGGTGATCATCTTTATCGCTTACCTCTTGGCTGGCTATGTGCTCTATGGAATCAAAAATATCAAGCGAAAATCGGCCGTTTCTTAGTAAAAACCGAACGTTATTCGGACAAAAAGTCGAGTTTTTAAATTTTTTTGAAAAATGTTGAGTTTTTTCTTGCATGTCGTTTGAAACTGTGATATAGTTATCTCAATTAAATAAATCCTTTAATCCTGTCCCGTGAGGCAGGCAAGGAGACTGTGAAAAACAATGGCTAGGACCATAGGGCGAGACTCTATCCTCTTAGACCATTCATTTGCTGAACCTCCTTGAAAAAGGAGGTTTTTCTTTTACATCTAAGGAGGACTGAATGAAAACCAAAGAAGTCGTTGATGATTTGACGATGAAGCGGGCCATTACCCGCATCACCTACGAAATCATTGAACGAAACAAAGATTTGAGCCAGATTGTGCTGGTGGGGATCAAGACGCGTGGTGTATACATCGCTCGCCGTATCCAAGAACGCCTCTCTCAGCTGGAACAAATCGATGTCCCTGTAGCAGAACTAGATACCAAGCCTTTCCGAGATGACATGAAGGCGACAGAAGATACAACGGTGTTACCAGTTGATATCGCTCATAGAGAAGTCATCTTGATCGATGATGTCCTCTATACAGGTCGCACGATACGCGCCGCCATTGACAATCTGGTCAGTCACGGTCGTCCTGCTCGGGTGAGTCTGGCGGTTCTAGTCGACCGTGGGCATAGGGAGTTGCCGATTCGTCCGGACTTTGTTGGGAAAAATATCCCGACCAGTAAGTCAGAGGAAATCATTGTCGAGATGGTGGAGCTAGACGGCCAAGACCGCGTCCTCATCAAAGAAGCTTAAACAAATTGTAAACTATTTGCATTCACATTATAAAAGGAGAATCAACATGTCTGAAAATCAAATCGCTCTTAAAAACCTTGTCTCAATGGAAACTCTTACCAATGAAGAAGTAATGGCATTGATCAAACGTGGGATTGAGTTCAAAAACGGAGCTAAAGCATCCTACGAAGACCAACACATCATCTCAAACCTTTTCTTTGAACCTTCAACTCGTACCCACAAAGCCTTTGAAGTGGCAGAGTTGAAATTGGGATGTGATCTCCTTGACTTTGATGTGAAGACAAGCTCTGTGAACAAAGGGGAAACACTTTACGATACCATCTTGACCATGTCAGCTCTTGGTGTAGATGTCTGTGTCATCCGTCACCCTGAAGTGGACTACTACAAAGAATTGGTTGAAAGCCCAACGATTACAGCTTCTATCGTCAATGGTGGGGACGGTTCAGGTCAACACCCAAGCCAAAGCTTGCTTGATTTGATGACCATCTACCAAGAATTCGGTCACTTTGATGGCTTGAAAGTTTGTATCGCTGGGGACTTGGATCACTCACGTGTGGCTAAATCAAATATGCAAATCTTGAAACGTTTGGGAGCAACCCTCTACTTTGCAGGTCCAGACGAATGGAGAAGTGCGGAATTTGAAGACTATGGAACCTTCGTCACTATCGATGAAGTCATTGAAGAAGTGGATGTGATGATGTTCTTGCGTGTGCAACACGAACGTCATGATTACGAATCACTCTTCTCTAAAGAAAACTACCACCGTCTTCATGGCTTGACTCAAGAACGTTATGACCGTATGAAAGATACAGCGATCTTGATGCACCCAGCACCAGTCAACCGTGACGTTGAAATTGCGGACCACTTGGTAGAAGCTCCTAAATCTCGCATCGTAGAACAAATGACCAACGGTGTCTTTGTCCGTATGGCCATCATTGAAGCCGTCCTTAAAGGTCGCGGTGCAAAATAAGATAACTGACAATTCATTGAAAGGAAAGAAAGAGGACAGAGTAGAGAGCTACATGGAATCTGACTTTCCTTTTTTTGAGGAACTATGATAAAATTGGATTAGTGTAAAAAGAAGGGAGGGGTTCGATGAAACGATTATTGGTCCTAGAGGATGGGACTGTATTTGAAGGAGAAGCCTTTGGTGCAGACTTATATGTGACTGGTGAATTGGTCTTTACGACAGCCATGACAGGCTATCAAGAATTGATCACGGATCAGGCTTTTAGTGGCCAGATCCTCTCCTTTACCTTTCCAGTTATTGGCGCAACAGGGATCAATCGGGACGATTCTGAATCGATTACGCCCACTTGTTTAGCAGTAGTGGTTCAGCATCTGGTGGAGATGCCGAGCAATTGGCGGCAGCAGATGACCTTGGATGAATTCTTGAAGCGAAAAAAAATCCCTGGTATTGTAGGGATTGATACGAGACAGGTGGCAAAAATTGTCCGCAAGTATGGACGGATGAAGGCGACTGTCATTAACAAGGGGGATTCGATCGAGCATATCTTGGATCAGTTGCGAGCAACGGTCCTTCCCAAAGACCAAGTGCGTCAAGTTTCTACAAAAACGGCCTATGCTGTACCAGGTTTTGGAAAGAGTATTGCCTTGATTGATCTAGGGGTCAAGCACTCTGTCTTACGCCAGCTGAGTCAAAGGGACTGTAATGTGACAGTTTATCCCTATGATATCTCTTATGATGAACTGATGGAACAGCAGCCCGATGGCGTTATTTTATCCAGTGGGCCTGGCGATCCCCATCAGGTGAAAAAACTCTGCCGCTTGATCAAAAAGCTCAATGGTCAGATTCCAATCTGGGGTATGGGCTTGGGAGCACAGGTACTGGCTCAAGCTTACGGGGCTGAGCTAGCTCCCATGGAAGTTGGGCATTTCGGTTTAAATATTCCCGTCCGTGAAATTGCGACAGGGAAAATCGAGATAACGAGTCAAAATCACTTGTATAGTATCGCACGCGATAGCCTACCCCATGATTTATTGGTCACGCATGAAAACGTCAATGACCATAGTATCGAAGCTTTTCGCCATCGTTACCAACCGATTTTAGGGGTTCAATTCCAAGTGGATGCGAGTCCAGGGCCAAGGGAAAATCTCTATTTTTACGATGAATTTTTAGAATTGATTGATGCCAAAATTCACGAAAGTAGAAGGGAGAAGGAATGATGAAAGAAAACCAGAAATTGCTTCTCCTATGTGGAGATTCTTATCAGGATATTAGCCTCTTGGCTGCGGTAAAGGAAGCACAAAAACTTAATGCCAAGGATGGGAATGCTCTTGTCCTATATCTGGGCGAAGAAAATGCTATCACACAAGAAGCTGGAGAACAGGTTGTAGTCAGCAAGCTCAAGCTGGATGCTCTTAGGACGACTCTTCTTTCTTATACTGGATCTCGCTTGCTCCTAACCTTTGCGGATAAACAGATTTTGAATCTCTTGTTTCGTTTGGAAGAAACTGGATTTTTCAAAGACGCATCGATTAGGATTATCGGGCCGAGCCTTCAACGTTACCGGACCTTTTATCAGCAGGCGGATCAACGACGCCTCTTTCAAGAGTTGGGCTATCAGGTACCCGCTTCCGCACTGGTTGGTTCTGTTCGAGAAGCCATTGAGTTTTCTGAAGGCATTCAATTTCCCATTATGATCTGGCCGGTAGCGAGTAAGCAAGGGCAGGGGCGAAAGATTGCTCATAACCTGGATGACTTGTGCGAAGCAGTAGAAACAGGACTTTCGGTCTCTCCAAGTCAGCAGTGTTTGCTAGAGTTTTCGACCTATGGCTTTAAGGAATTGGATTTTGTCGTCATGCGCGATCGCGAAGACAATCACTACCTGGCGGCTTCTATTGAAAGCATTGATCCTGTCGGGATCCACTCTAGTGACTCTTATCAATTTATGCCAGCGGTCACCCTGACAGACCGGGAGTTTCAAAATCTTCGTGAAGCAGCGATCCACATCAGTCGCTATTTGAAGCTGACAGGAGCCATTTCGATCAAGTTTGCTTTGGATCCGACGAGCTATGCTTTTTATATCCTAGAAGTTAATCCATTTGCTTCAGACAGTATCTCGATGGCCTCAATGGGCTTGGGCTATTCCTTGTTTGAGCAAGGTGTTCAGTTACAATTGGGACGCTCTCTCGAGCATCTGCCTCATCCCTTGTTAAAGGATTTAAAGGCCGTTTACGACCCAAGTTTGGACTATATCTTCTTTAAGATTCCGATTTTTTCTGATGCTGCTAAAAATGCCCGCCTCAATACCCAAATTCACTCTTATGGGGCGGTTTATGGATTTGGGAAGAGAATTGATGAGGCTTATCAACAAGCCCTAGAAACCATTAAAGACAAGAACTTGCTGACCATCCTTCCTGAGGAAATGAGCGATGATGAATTAATCCAGAAAATTGCTCGTCATATGCCCCACCGGCTCTTCTATATCTTAGAAGCTTTGAAACGTGGTTTTGAGTTTGAGGAACTCTTGGATTTGAGTAAATTAGCACCTGTCTATTTGCAGGTTCTAGCCAATCTTGTAGCGATGGAAAAAGAAGAAGTTGCAACAAGCCCAGCCTTTCTTCCGGTTGAGCCATCAGCTGGCTTATATGAGGTACAAGCGGGTGCAGCCTATTATCTGACCCAAAATGGAACCAATGAATCATTGGGTTTGGATGCTGCTTGTGTCTTGGTGGATGATCTAGAAATCTGTGATGAGCGTTTTTACCAAAAAGTGAGAAAGCAGGTGAAAGAGCTGAAAGAAAAAGGACAACAGGTGATCTTACTCACGAATCGTCCTTTTACAGAATCTTTGGCAGATAAAGTCTATTATCTTCCTATTAATGAGACAAGCCTTCACCTGATTCAGACCATTGATCAGGTCAAAGATATTGTCAAGCTTTCTAATAGACAATAAAGGATCCGGACAATCTATCCGAATCCTTTTTTGTTTCTTATTTTTTGGTCACAATACCGATAATGGTATCAACTGCGCGTTCCATGGTTTGGAGACTTACGTATTCAAAGCGACCATGCATATTTTCACCGCCGGCAAAGATATTTGGTGTTGGAATCCCCATAAAGGAAATTTTAGATCCATCTGTACCACCGCGGATTGGTTCAATGATTGGAGTGATTCCAAGATCTTCCATGACTTCCTTAGCAAGGGTAATCGGCGTCATATCTTTTTCAATCACTTGCTTCATGTTATAGTACTGATCTTTGAGGGTGAGGAGAACGCGTTCACTACCGAGTTCCGCATTCATCTGATCGGCAATAGATTTCATGAGGTCTTTGCGTTTCTCAAAGCTTTCAGTTTCAAAGTCCCGAATGATGTAGCTGGCACTTGCTTCCTCGACAGTTCCATCGATATTCATCAAGTGGAAGAAGCCTTCATAGCCTTCGGTTAATTCTGGACGTGCTCCTTCAGGGAGTTTGTTATGGAAATCAATGGCCAATTGAAGAGCGTTGATCATTTGACCTTTGGCTGTACCTGGGTGGACATTGCGTCCTTTGAAGGTAATTTCAGCCCCAGCTGCTGAGAAGGTTTCGTATTGAAGCTCTCCAAGAGGACCCCCATCGACAGTATAGGCAAAGTCTACGTCAAAATCCTCTGCATCAAATTGATCTGCCCCAACTCCGATTTCTTCATCAGGACCAAAGCCGACACGGATTTCTCCGTGTTTGATTTCAGGATGAGCAGTCAGATATTCAATAGCTGTCATGATTTCAGCGATACCTGACTTATCGTCTGCACCCAGAAGAGTAGTACCATCCGTCGTGATCAAGGTTTGTCCCTTGTAGTTGTTCAAATGAGCAAAATCAGCTGGATCGAGTGAGAAACCAGAGTCACCAAGGGCAATGACACCTCCATCATAATTCTCAACGATTTGTGGATTGACATTTTCGGCATTGAAGTCAGCGGTATCCATGTGAGAGATAAATCCAATCTTGCGTGTAAAGCTTGGATCATTAGCTGGAAGCGTTCCAATAGCATAGCCGTTTGGTAAATAGTAGACGTTTTGAAGACCCACGCGTTTCATCTCAGGGATCAATACATTTGTTGCAAAATCAACCTGTGATTGGGTACTTGGAGTGGTTGTAGAGTTTTCGTCTGAACGTGTGTTAACCTTTACATAGGTAATAAAACGGTCCAACAAATTTTGGTATTTCATGATCATTCTCCTTTTTCAGTTTCAATTAATTTGTGAATAGCATGGGCCACGCCATCCTCATCATTGGTCAGGGTGATGAAGTTGGCTATTTCCTTGACAGCAGCATTGCCATTTCCCATAGCAACGCTGTAACCAGCAAAACGTAGCATTTCAAGGTCATTGTTTGCATCTCCAAGAGCCATGACCTGGTCTCTCCTGTAGCCTAATGTTTGACTTAATGCTTGAAGAGCAGAAGCCTTGCTCGCGCCTTTTGGCAAGATTTCAAACAAGATATCCTGTGAACGAACAGTGTTAAAATCGGCCTCTAATGCAGCCTCGTTCTGAGCTTGGAAGTCATCAATAGCAGAAGGATCTCCTACATACATGGCTTGAAAAATAGGAACAAGGTTGGGCAGATCCTCTTCTGAGACTGGTGTCGGTTTACTATTAACAATACCCGCATCCATCGTGACAAGTTCACTGGCTTCAGGTGCGACCACTAGGTAGTGATCCATGTCAAATAAGGTTAGCTGGACGTCTATATCTTCCGTCAAAACATGCAAGCGGTACATGTCCTCAAGGCTCAATTCTTCCTTGCCAATGATTTCCCAATTCTGAGTAGACAAGGTTGTACACCCGTTATTGATAATCATATAGTAGTTACCATCAGGAAGTCCAATCTCTTCAAAGATAGGACGTACACCCGCTAAAGGGCGCCCAGTACAGATCACAATGTCATAGCCGGCTTCATGGGCCCGGTGAAGAGCTTCAATATTGCCTTTAGAGAGAGTCTTATCCTCATGCAAAAGAGTTCCGTCCAAGTCAATCGCAATTAATTTAATCATTTGATTTCCTCCAAATCAAGAGGAACAAAGCCATCAATCACTTTTCCAATCACCCCAGGTTCCTCATCTAGTGGAATGATTTGATCACTATATTTCTTATTGAGGGAAACGAGTCGAATACCGTTGGCCTCACGAAAGACACGTTTGATCAACGTTTGCCCGTCAAAATCAATGGCATAAATAGCCCCTGCCTGATCATAATAGGTTTGCTTGATTAACACAACAGCCCCTTTTTCGTATTTAGGCTCGAGGGAATCTGTATGAATCCAAAAAGCCAAATCGTAAGGAATCTTTTGATCAAACCAGACGATATCAGCTTGCTTTTGATTTTGGTAAGCTGCAAAAGAATCATAGACAGAATACGGGTGGTATTGCTTTTCAATTTTCTGTCTTTCTTTTTGATGGGTCAAGAGACTCTTTCCATAAGAAAGAAGATTTTCTTGATTTCCTTCATCGAGTTGTTTATACAATCGTTCAATCTCTGAATCAATGACCACAAAATCATTGCGCAATCGAGGGTCAATTTCAGCAACTGCTACCTGGAAAAAGGCTGCAATCTTCTCTAAATTTTCGGGAACGGGAAGAGAAGTTCCTTTTACATATCCAGTCAGGGTACTTGCAGGGATTCCAGTAATACGAGATAATTCGATCTGTTTTTTTCCTTGTTCTTTCAGTAATTCTCTAATCTTTTCCGATATAATCCGTAATGCCTCTTTGTCTTGAGGGCTTGCTTTTCCACGACCTCTAGCCAACGTACTCACCTCCTTGTATTTACCCTTACTATTATAATGAAT
>CABSQC010000038.1 GCA_902479835.1 uncultured Streptococcus sp.
GGATAGACCTCCTATTTCTCTATGCTTTTATTATATGGTATAGACCAATTTTTGTCAAGTGACACCGCTATCTTTTTCTGGCATTTTTTTCATTTTCAAGTCGATTCGTGATATAATGAAAGGTATGATTGTATCACTATTATTCATCATTTTTTTGATCGGACTCCTTGTCTTTCTCTTATCTTTCTTGATTCACCAAAGAAAGATTCTCAAGGTCCTGATCTTTTTGATGGGAACTGTCCTGATGCTTTTAGCTATCGGGACAACCATCTATCTACTCACAAATTTATTATAAAAGGAGCGCAAATGAATACCAACGACTTTGACTTTGATTTGCCTGAAGAACTGATTGCCCAAACCCCTCTTGAAAAACGCGATGCCTCTAAACTCTTGATCCTGGATCGAAAAACAGGGCAATTCCAAGATCGTCATTTTGATGCAATTTTGGATGAATTGGAGCCAGGAGATGCTCTTGTCATGAACAATACGCGCGTACTGCCTGCCCGTCTTCACGGCGTCAAGCCAGAAACAGGTGGTCACGTCGAATTCCTTCTCCTCAAAAATACCCAAGATGACTGTTGGGAAGTCTTGGCAAAACCTGCAAAACGCTTAAAGGTAGGGGCCACAGTCAGCTTTGGAGATGGTCGCTTGACTGCCACTGTCGAGGAAGAATTGGAACACGGAGGCCGTATCGTTCGCTTCCACTATCAAGGCATCTTTTTAGAAGTCTTGGAAAGTCTTGGCGAAATGCCACTCCCTCCCTATATTCACGAAAAGCTTGCTGACCGCGAACGCTACCAAACCGTTTATGCTAAAGAAAACGGTTCTGCTGCAGCCCCAACAGCAGGCCTACATTTCACCCAAGAATTGCTCCAAAAGATTGAAGCAAAGGGTGTTCATCTTGTTTACTTGACCCTTCATGTAGGGCTTGGTACCTTCCGTCCAGTATCAGTGGACAATCTCGAAGACCATGAGATGCACTCTGAATTTTACCAACTTTCAGAAGAGGCTGCTGCGACCCTTCGTCAAGTAAAAGCTGCAGGGAAACGCATCGTAGCTGTTGGAACAACTTCTATCCGGACGCTTGAAACGATCGGAAATAAATTTGCAGGTGATATCCAAGCCGATTCTGGCTGGACCAATATTTTCATTAAACCGGGTTATGAATGGAAAGTAGTCGATGCCTTTTCGACCAACTTCCACCTTCCAAAATCAACTTTAGTCATGTTGGTTTCTGCCTTTGCTGGCCGTGAATTAACCCTCGAAGCCTACCACCATGCGATTGAAGAACGCTACCGCTTCTTCAGCTTTGGGGATGCTATGTTCATCAAGTAAAGGAGTCTCTCATGAATAAAATTGAAAGCCGCCACCGCTTGATCCGCTCTATTATTTCTGAGCGTAGGATTCATACCCAACAAGAACTCCAAGAAGCCCTTGAAGCCAATGGGGTTCTCGTGACCCAATCCACCCTTTCACGGGATGTTAAATCCTTGAATCTAGTGAAAATTAACGAGGGGGATAGTTCCTACTATGCCATGAACACCATCGCTCCTTCCCGTTGGGAAAAACGCCTGCGGATGTATATGGAAGATGCCTTAGTCATGTTGCGGCCCGTTCAAAACCAGGTCGTTGTAAAAACTCTTCCAGGGCTTGCCCAATCCTTTGGAGCTATCTTAGATGCACTGGAACTGGATCAAATTGTAGCTACTATCTGTGGGGACGATGTCTGCTTGGTCATCTGTGAAGACAACCAAGGAGCTTTGGATTGCTTTGAAAAATTAAAAGAATTCACCCCACCCTTCTTCTTTAGCAAATAAAAAGTTTGGAAACTTAGTTTCCAAACTTTTTATCTTGTCGCTAGGCGCTGAATGGCTTCTCGATAGATTTCCATCGCAGCGTAGAGATCGTCAATTTTTACTCGTTCATTGGCCTGGTGCTCGGTCTGTTCTGCACCTGGGAAAAGAGCGCCGAAAGCTACACAGTTTTCCATAGTCCGCGCAAATGTCGCACCACCTGAAGACATGGCTGGTGTCCTATCCCCGGTTTCTTCCTGGTAAACGGCCATCAAAGAGCTGACTAAAGGACTATCTAACGGTACATATAAAGGAGCCAAATAGTCAAATTCTTCATACACCAACTGATAGCTAGCCGCAATTTCTTGCAGACGAGCTACTAAATTCTCCTTATCTGCTAGGACTGGAATTCGAATATCAATTCCGATTTCCGATTGCTCTTGATCGATCACAAGAGTCGCAAGATTGAAGGAAAGATCCCCACTTGGTCCATCTGTAATTTTTCCAAATAGGGCTTCTCCAGTTGCATCCTCACCAACAGCATCTGCAATAAAGAGCAAGGCTGGGTGGGGTTGGATGAGGGACAGACTTTCCGCTAAACCGACAATGGCATTCACTCCTTCGGCTGCATCTTTCGAGTGCTTGGAAACACCCATAACCGTTACAGAATCTTCTGTTTGGCTATACTGAACCCCACTTTGATCCAAAACAGGAAGCAATTCTTCTAAACGATGACCTGCATAGGTCGCTTTATCTGGAACAACATTGAGGGCCTGACCAGCCTGTAAAGGAAGATCATCCCAACCTGGGCCATGCAATTTCACTTGTAACAAGCCTTTTTCAGCATAGGTTAATGGGAAAGAAGAATCTGGCGCAAACCCAAGATCTGCTTGTTCTTCAATTTGATTGTAGCGGTTCATACAGCGCCACAAGGTTTCTTCATCCGTCCCAAAGATAAAGCGGATTCGTTTGGTAAACTGGATGCCATCATCCAGCAAACTCTTAACTGCATAGAGGGCAGCGAGGGACGGCCCCTTATCATCCTGTACACCACGACCTACCAAATAATCACCGACAATGGTCGCTTCAAAGGGTGGCGTTTGCCAATCTTTTAGATCACCGGCTGGAACAACATCCAAGTGACACAGAACGCCCAGGAGTTCTTCCCCCTGACCGATCTCTGCATATCCATAGTATCCTTCAGGATCTATATATGTTTGAAAACCTAATTCTCGAGCAAGCTCTAAGGTTTTTTCTAGGACATCTTGGATAGCTTGTCCAAACGGTGTTCCATTTTCCCCTTCATTTAACACAGAAGGGTAAGAAATGATGGTTTGAAGAGAGTTTAAAAACTGCTCTTTCACATCGTCCTTAATTCTTTTTTTCATGAAACACCTACATTATTCTATTGCAAGAATGGAACCACAGTTCCGAGTAGAAGAAGGGCAATGGTGATCACAACAATCGCTACGACCAATTTACCCATAAATTTCCACCATGCACTCAAATCAACACGTCCAAGAGCAAGAGCTCCCATAACGATACCTGAAGTTGGTGCGATCAAGTTCAAGACACCAGATGCAGATTGGTAAGCTGTAACAATCAAGCTACCTGGTACATTGACGAATTTACCAAGAGGTGCCATGATACCCATTGTTGCGCTGGCAAGACCAGATGATGATGGGATCAAGAATGACATTGGCAAGTAGAAAATGTAAGTCAAGACAATGAACAATTGAGATGAAAGACCTTTCAGTCCTTCTTCACCCCAGTGAAGGATTGTCGCAGTGATCATACCATCGTTCATGATGACTTGGATACCACGTGCTACTGCTACGATAAGCGCAACACTCAAGAGGTCAGCTGCACCATTCATGAAGGATGAAATAATTTTATCTTCTTTCAAGCCATAAATGATACCAACAAGGATTCCCATGAAGGCAAAGAGCATAGCTGTTTGAGGGAAGTACCATGTACCAAGAGCATCTGTGTTACCGATCAATTGACCAAGTACTGGAATTTTATGGAGAGATTCGTTAAAGTTGTTAAAGAATGTAATACCCAAATCTTTGAATGGGATAAATCCAGCAACCATGATAACGAATGTTGAGATGAAGACGACCAAGACACGTTTTTGTTTCTTGTTCATTTGTGAAGGAATTTCTTCGCCACTATCAACATTGAAGTGTTTCAAATCTTCTTCACGAGTTGCATAAGTTAAGGATTTGCTTGGATCTTTTTGAACCTTATCTGCATAACGGTATACATAGTAGGTGCTAAGTCCTGTCAATACGATCCAGAAGATGACGCGGAGCAAGAGACCTGAAGCACTTGAGATACCTGCAGTATCAGAAGCGATAACTGTCGCAAATGGGTTCAATGTCGACGCCAAACATCCGATTTGTGATCCTAAGAGGATAATAGCCACCCCTGTCAAGCTGTCAAAACCAACAGACATCATAACAGGAACAAGAAGTGGATAGAAGGCCATAGTTTCTTCACCCATACCATAAGTTGTCCCACCAAGGGCAAACAATGGCATCAAGATCAAAATCAACATTTTTTCGCGGCCTTTGTATTTACGAACGATAGAAGCAATCCCTACATCAAGGGTACCTGTTTCGTTCACAACTCCAAGGAAACCACCGACCATCAAGATGAAGAAGGCTACATCAATCGCTGCACTGGTTGGTGCTTTACCAAGCATGGCATTGATTGGGGCCATCAAGACATCCCAAATCCCTTGAGGATGTGCTTTTACAGATTCATAACTACCTGCAATGATAGCACCTGCATCGTCAACCTTGTATTGACCAGCTGGAATAATCCAAGTTAACACTGCCATAATAGCAATGATAATTAACAATACGGAAAAAGATGAAGGCATCTTAAATCCTTTTTTCGTTTTTTCACTCATTTGTCTTCCTCCTAACGCAACAAAGTGTGAGTGATGTTTTACAAGAGCATCTTGTAAAACGCTTACCTATAGATTTATTCTATCACAATAAGCTTTAAAATACTAGTTTTTTCCTAATTTTTCATTAGTCTTTTTGGATGATTGTTCCACTTTCAGACTCAATCAAAGCGCCAAGGTTTTCAAGTGACGTAATAACTGCTTTTCCTTCTGGACGACCATTAACGAAGGCAATCGCAGCTTCTACTTTAGGAAGCATGCTTCCTGGTGCGAATTGATCTTGTTTGATGTACTCTTCCAATTGAGCCACATTAACATGTTCCAATTTTGCTTGGTCTGGTTTGTTGTAGTTCACAAAGACATAATCGACACCAGTCAAGACGATGAAGAGGTCAGCTTCTACCAATTCAGCCAAACGTTGAGATGCAAAGTCTTTATCGATAACCGCTTCAACACCAGTTAAGCTACCATCTGCTTCTTTCACAACCGGGATACCGCCACCACCAGCAGCTACAACGACTTGACCGTCGTTCAACAAAGTACGAATGGTATTGATTTCTTTGATATCCACTGGTTTTGGTGAAGCCACAACTTTACGCCAGCCACGACCAGCATCTTCTTTGAAAGTTGCACCTGATTTTTCAGCTTCTGCTTTCGCTTCTTCTTCTGAGTAGAATGGGCCAATTGGTTTGCTGAGGTTAACAAAAGCTGGGTCGTTCTTATCAACAACGACTTGTGTCACAACAGAAGCCACATCTTTTTCAATTCCTTCTTCAAGAAGAGCATTTTGAAGAGCATTTTGAAGCCAGTAACCAATGCTTCCTTCGGTCATAGCAACTAATGAATCAAGTGGGAAAGCAGGGTTCTTTTCAGAGTTTGCTGCCAAGTGTTGGAGCAAGAGGTTCCCTACTTGAGGACCATTTCCGTGAGTGATGATCAAGTCATCCCCGTTTTTGATTAATTTGACTAAGTGTTTTGCTGTTTCTACAAGTGCTTCTTGTTGAGCTTGAGCAGAAGGATCAGATGAGAGAATAGCATTTCCTCCCAAAGCAACGACGATTTTTCTTGACATAAGTTATCCCTTTCTATAAAAAATAGGGGCAGGACTAAAGCTAGCAGTCCAGCCCCTATAGCTGTTGGTATACGGTTATAAAGTCTTAAACTTTTGGAATGTACAAGTTACCAAGAGTTGCTGCCATAACCGCTTTGATTGTGTGCATACGGTTTTCAGCTTGGTCAAAGTGACGAGCATATTTGCTGCGGAACACTTCGTCAGTAACTTCCATTTCTTCTACGCCGAATTTTTCAGCAACATCTTTACCGTAAACAGTATTTGTATCGTGGAAGGCTGGCAAGCAGTGCAAGAAGATCAAGTCTTCGTTATCAGCTTTCTTAATCAAATCCATGTTTACTTGGTAAGGTTTCAAAAGGGCAACACGTTCTGCAAATTTGTCTTCTTCACCCATTGATACCCAAACGTCAGTGTAAAGTACGTCTGCACCTTTCACAGCTTCATCAGCATCTTCAGTGATCAAGATATGAGCGCCACTTTCTTTTGCAAATCCTTCTGCCAATTCAACGATTTCTTTTTCTGGGAAGAGTTCTTTTGGTGAGAAGATGTGTACGTTCACACCAAGGATAGCACCTGTTACAAGAAGGCTGTTCGCAACGTTGTTACGTCCATCACCACAATATACAAGTGTCAAGCCTTCCAAACGTCCAAAGTTTTCTTGAACTGTCAAGTAGTCTGCAAGCATTTGAGTTGGGTGCCATTCGTCAGTCAAACCATTCCATACTGGAACACCTGAGAATTCAGCCAATTCTTCAACCATACGTTGGCTGAAACCACGGAATTCAATACCATCAAACATACGTCCAAGAACTTTAGCAGTATCTTCTGTAGATTCTTTTTTACCAAGTTGGATGTCGTTTGCACCTAGGTATTCTGGGTGAGCACCAAGGTCGATAGCTGCTGTTGTGAAGGCAGCACGAGTACGAGTTGAAGTTTTTTCAAACAAAAGCGCAATGTTTTTACCAGCAAGATAGTGGTGTTCAATGTTGCGTTTTTTAAGGTCTTTCAAGTGAGCTGAAAGTCCGATAAGGTATTCTAACTCTGCACGTGTAAAGTCTTTTTCTGCCAAGAAGCTACGTCCTTGGAACACTGAATTTGTCATTCTATTTGTCTCCTATTTCTTTCTAGTATTGATCAGTAAGAAGGAAGAGCCGATCCCTCAAGACCAGCTCTCGGTCTTCTACATTAGATTTCTTCACGTTCAAATGGCATTGACATACAACGAGGTCCACCACGACCGCGAACCAATTCACTTCCGCGGATCTTGATCAAACGAAGCCCGTATTCTTCTAATTTCTTGTTCGTAACAGTGTTACGGTCGTATACGACTACCACACCAGGTGCGATTGTAAGAGTATTTGAACCGTCGTTCCATTGTTCACGAGCAGCAGCAACCACATTGCCATCGCCACAAGGGATCAATGTAACTTTTTCAACACCAAGGTTTTCAGCAAGCAATTCAGCCAAATCACCTTTTTCTTCAACAATCTTCAATGCTTCATTTTCATAGGTTACAGAGAAGACGCGAAGGTTCCCTTGGATTTCTGGGTGGATTGTGAATTTATCGTAGTCCACCATTGTGAATACTGTATCCAAGTGCATGAATTTACGGTTGTTCGCAAATTCGAAGGCCAATACTTTCTTGAAGCCAACGTTCTTCTTGAAGATGTTTACCAACAATTTTTCGATTGATGCAGCATCTGTACGTTGTGAGATACCAACTGCCAATACATCTTTAGAAAGCACCAACTCATCTCCACCTTCGATACGAGTATCTTCTTCACGGTTGTAGACAAGTTCAACTTTTCCACCATAAACTGGGTGGTATTTGAAGATGTATTTACCATACAAAGTTTCACGGTTACGTGTATCAGCATACATGTGGTTCAATGATACTGCATTCCCAATTGTAGCAAATGGGTCACGTGTGAAGTACAAGTTTGGCATTGGATCAATCGCAAATGGGTAGTCAGATTCGACAAGGTCTGTCAAGCCTTTGTCAGCTTCAGGAATTTCTGGAAGCTCAGCTTTTTGGAAACCAGCCATTGTTTTTTCAACCAATTCTTGGTTGTCTTCAATACCACGAAGGATTTCGCGAATAGCGTTTTTAGTTTGGCGTCCACGAATGTTTGCTTCATCAAGATATTCTTCGATGAATTGTTCGCGAATTTCTGGAGTAGTCAATGACTCAGCTGCCAATTTTTCAAGATAAAGTACTTCGATTCCTTCGTTACGAAGCGCTTGAGCAAAATTGTCGTGTTCTTTTTGTGCATCTTCCAAGAATGGAAT
Source organism: uncultured Streptococcus sp. (assembly GCA_902479835.1). Taxonomy (GTDB): domain Bacteria; phylum Bacillota; class Bacilli; order Lactobacillales; family Streptococcaceae; genus Streptococcus. The sequence continues at coordinate 8,069 of CABSQC010000038.1, forward strand.
ATCATCAAAAAGAAGACGCTCTAGATAGTCAGGCATCAAGTTTTCCAACTCTTTACCTGGACGGTGCAACATTACTTTTTTCAGTTTTCCAATTTCTGAGAAAACGTGAATTGGTTTAGTTGACATCTGTCATCCTCCTTTTTTCTTTGAGCTTGTTCACAAGCTTATTACAATTGTTATTATATCCTTTATTGTTACCG
>CABSQC010000039.1 GCA_902479835.1 uncultured Streptococcus sp.
CTAATTGATGAGCTCGGCTTTCCTGTAACCTTTCTAGATCCTTACAGGGAAATGATTCAGACAGAAAAAGATCTTTGTGCTTGGTTTCAAGATCAGATTGGACAAGATGAAGAGATCTGTTTATTGGGGCATTCCTTGGGTGGAGATTTGGCTCGTTATCTAGCTGCTGAGTTCCCTCAGATTCGGGCTCTGATTCTCTTGGATGGGGGCTACCTGGATATGGAAAAGATTCTGCCTCTGGAGGAAGAACTAGAGGGTACATCGTCCTTCATGCAGCAACAAGTCTTTGCGACTGTAGAAGAAGCTGTGTCAGCAGAGCTCGGTGATGAAGTAGTTCCAAGCCCTATGACGCGTAAAGCTGTAGAGGCTAGCTATCGCTGGAATCCAGCGAGTGAACGGTATGAATTAAATCTGGATTTAGAAAAGGTCTTTGCCTTATTGCGCTTGCGACGTAGCATCAAGGCTGACCAGATTACTGTTGTGGACAAGCCTGTCCTCTTTATCGGGCCTCGCTACCAAGAAGAGCCTGAATGGAGAAAAGATGCTCTGAAGCAACTAGATCCCCAGATCAAGCAAGTCTTGCTAGAAGGTTTGGGACACGAACTATATACAGAGGCGCCAGAAATTGTAGCTAGAGAAGTGAACAATTGGCTCCAAAATGTTCATAAATAAAACCTGTTTCTCTGTTTGAAACGGGTTTTTATTTTGTAATTTCCGAACATTGTTTCCTATAAAATCATTCCCGTTGCATTAGGTCCGTATCTTTGGTATAATCTATCAAGGAAACGTCAAGAGACGTAGCGATGCGCTTGCGCATAGGTAGGTCAGTTTTTAGAAAAGAGATTTTTCAATCTATGTTAAATGAATTTCCTATTTTCGACTATGAAGATATTCAGTTGATTCCCAACAAATGTATCATCAATAGCCGGTCAGAAGCAGATACAACCGTTCAATTTGGAAAGTATACCTTCAAGCTTCCAGTCGTTCCTGCCAATATGCAGACAATCTTGGATGAGAATGTAGCAGAGCAGTTGGCGCGTGGTGGTTACTTCTACATCATGCACCGTTTTGATGAAGAGGGTCGGATTCCTTTTGTCAAACGCATGCATGATCAAGGTTTGATCGCTTCCATTTCGGTTGGTGTTAAGGAATACGAATACGACTTTGTGAGTCAATTAAAGGCAGATGCGCCTGAGTACATCACTATTGATATCGCACACGGTCATGCGGATAGTGTCATTCGGATGATTCAACACATCAAGAAAGAATTGCCAGATACCTTTGTCATTGCTGGAAATGTTGGAACTCCTGAAGCTGTTCGTGAATTGGAAAATGCGGGAGCTGATGCGACTAAGGTCGGAATCGGCCCTGGTAAGGTTTGTATCACCAAAGTTAAGACTGGATTTGGTACAGGTGGTTGGCAATTGGCTGCTCTTCGCTGGTGCTCAAAAGCAGCTCGTAAGCCAATCATTGCGGACGGTGGTATTCGGACTCATGGTGATATTGCCAAATCGATTCGTTTCGGGGCGTCTATGGTCATGATCGGTTCTCTCTTTGCAGGACATATCGAAAGTCCTGGTAAAACAGTAGAGATTGATGGAGAGTCTTTCAAAGAGTACTATGGATCTGCTTCAGAGTACCAAAAAGGCGCTTATAAGAACGTCGAAGGTAAGAAGATTTTATTGCCTGCCAAGGGTCATTTGCAAGACACCTTAACGGAAATGGAACAAGATTTGCAAAGTTCGATCTCTTATGCAGGAGGCCGGAAATTAGCAGATTTGAAACACGTTGACTATGTGATCGTTAAGAATTCTATCTGGAATGGCGATGCACACTAATTGAATTACTTATTTATTTCACGAATAGGCGTGATGTTTCTACAAGGTGCCGGAACACCTAACAATAAGTAAGTCGGGATTATTTCTCTTTCTAGAGAGATTTCAAGGCTTGCTTAGCAGGCCTTTTTGTGTTTTGTGAATGAAGTAGAGGATTTTTTAAAAAGTAGGAGGAAGTATGAAATTACTTGAAGAGCGCATCTTAAAAGATGGCAATGTTTTAGGTGAGAATATCCTCAAGGTGGACTCCTTTTTGACCCACCAAGTGGATTTTAAATTGATGAAAGAAATTGGTCAGACTTTTGCGGACCGGTTCAAAGATGCTGGTGTGACGAAAGTCGTGACCATTGAAGCATCTGGGATTGCACCAGCCCTTTATGTAGCCGAAGCCTTGGATGTTCCCATGATCTTTGCTAAGAAGGCGAAAAACATCACGATGAATGAAGGCATTTTGACGGCTGAGGTTTATTCCTTTACCAAGCAAGTCACCAGTACCGTTTCGATTGCTGGTAAATTCTTGGATCCATCAGATAAGGTTTTGATCATTGACGATTTCCTTGCGAATGGTCAAGCAGCCAAAGGTTTGATTCAAATCATCGAACAAGCCGGGGCTCAAGTCGAAGCGATTGGGATCGTGATTGAAAAATCCTTCCAAGATGGACGGGGATTGTTAGAAGAGTTGGGATATCCAGTTGTATCCCTCGCACGTTTGGACCGTTTTGAAAATGGTCAGGTCGTATTTAAGGAGGCAGACATCTAATGCAAAAACAAGAAAGCCATTCACAGGCGGCCGTTTTAGGCTTGCAACACCTTTTGGCCATGTATTCGGGATCTATTTTGGTGCCGATCATGATCGCAGGAGCTTTGGGCTATAATGCTCATCAACTAACCTACCTCATCTCTACAGATATCTTCATGTGTGGGGTCGCAACTTTCCTTCAAGTGCAGCTTAATAAATACTTTGGGATCGGTCTTCCGGTAGTCCTTGGGGTTGCCTTCCAGTCTGTGGCACCTCTCAGCATGATCGGGACTAGCCATGGTAGTGGTGCCATGTTTGGTGCCTTGATTGTCTCAGGGATTTATGTCATCCTTGTCTCTGGTTTCTTCTCTAAGATTGCCAATCTCTTCCCATCTATTGTAACGGGATCCGTTATTACAACCATTGGTTTGACTTTGATTCCAGTAGCGATTGGAAATATGGGAAATAATGCGCCAAAACCAACCGTTCAAAGCTTGATCTTGGCTGTGGTGACTATTCTCATTATTCTGGTTGTTAATATCTATACGACTGGTTTTATTAAATCTATTTCAATTTTGATTGGTTTGATTGCAGGAACCGCCATTGCGGCTTCTATGGGCTTAGTAGACTTCACACCTGTGGCTCAAGCACCAGTCGTTCACGTTCCAACACCATTCTTCTTTGGAGCTCCTAAGTTTGAAATCACCTCCATCTTAATGATGTGTATCATCGCGACAGTTTCGATGGTTGAATCAACAGGTGTCTATCTTGCTCTTTCTGATATTACCAAAGATCCAATTAATAGCACGCGCCTTCGCAATGGTTACCGTGCTGAAGGGTTGGCTGTTCTCCTCGGTGGTATCTTCAACACCTTCCCTTACACCGGATTCTCACAAAACGTTGGCTTGGTGAAATTGTCTGGTATCAAGACTCGCTTGCCAATCTACTATGCCGCTGGTTTCCTTGTTCTTCTTGGTCTCCTTCCTAAGTTTGGAGCTTTAGCACAAATCATCCCAAGCCCAGTCCTTGGGGGAGCGATGCTGGTCATGTTTGGTTTTGTATCGATTCAAGGGATGCAGATTCTTGCGCGTGTTGATTTTGAACACAATGAGCACAATTTCCTCATTGCAGCGGTATCGATTGCTGCAGGGGTTGGTTTGAACAACAGCACCCTCTTCAATGGCCTTCCAACAGGATTCCAAATGTTCTTTGCGAACGGAATTGTCGTTGCCAGTGTCTTGGCGATCGTTCTCAATGCTATTTTAAACCGCAACAAAAACTAATCTCACATGAACCGGAGGTCCTTGGATCTTCGGTTTTTTTGACTTTTAAAGAAACATATAGTAGAGTGGAAGAGGAGAAAATCTAGTTTGATGAGAAGAGAGTTAGAATCATGTATGTAACCTATCACTTTAAAGAGCGCTTGCGCTTGTTTTTGAGTCTATTTTTGCCGATTTTAATCTACCAATTGGCCAATTATTCAGCCAGCTTTGTCGATACAGCCATGACTGGTCAGTACCGGACCCTTGATTTGGCTGGTGTTTCTACAGCTACCAGTTTGTGGAATCCATTTTTTACTTTCCTGACAGGGATTGTCTCTGCGCTGACGCCGATTGTTGGGCATCATTTAGGAAAGGGAAATAAAGAACGGATTGCTGGCGATTTTTACCAATTCCTCTATATGTCATTTGGTATGGCTATTCTCTTAATAGGCTTTGTTTGGGGGTTTGCACCCATGATTCTCAAGCAGATCGGCTTAGAAAATGTTGTTGCCCAAATAGCCATTCGCTACTTATATTTCCTTTCTCTAGGAATCTTACCTTTGTTGCTCTTTAGTATCGTGCGGACCTTCCTCGATACCTTGGGAATGACGCGTCTATCCATGTACTTGATGCTCTTGCTTTTGCCTCTCAATGCTTGTTTTAACTATATCCTGATCTATGGGGCATTTGGTTTTCCTGAGATGGGAGGAGCAGGAGCAGGTCTTGGAACCTCTCTGGCCTACTGGGTCTTGTTGGCCATTGCGGTTTTGATCTTGTGCAAGCATCCCAAGGTAGCACCTTTCCAATTGTGGAAGCCGCAGCCTTATGATTTTAAAGGGATGAAAGAAGTATTGCGACTTGGGCTTCCAATCGGTGGAATTGTTTTTGCAGAAGTTATCATCTTCTCGCTGGTTGGTTTGTTAATGGCAAAATTCCCATCACTGACCATCGCGAGCCACCAATCAGCCATGAATTTTTCTACCCTGATGTATGCTTTCCCGGTTAGTATCTCCAGTACCATGGCGATTATCGTATCTTACGAACTGGGAGCAGGAAGACCAGAAGTGGTCAAACAATATTGCCGTTTGGGACGACTGACAGCCTTTGGCTTTGCGATTGTCACCCTCGTCTTTCTCTATACATTCCGCTTCCAACTAGCAGGGCTATATGGCAAGGACCCAGTCTTTGTGCAACAAACAGCTATTTTCATGACCTATAGCCTCTTTTTCCAAGTAGCCGATACCTTCGCAGCACCCCTTCAAGGGATTTTGCGGGGCTATAAGGATACAACCGTTCCATTCTTATTAGGAGTCTTTAGTTATTGGTGTATCTCTATCCCACTAGGGATTTTCCTTGACCATGTGACCAACCTCGGTCCCTATGCTTATTGGATCGGCCTTATTTCTAGCCTTGTCGTGAGTGGAATTTGTTACCAACTTCGGCTCTGGCAGATCGAAAAAAAACAAACAAACTAAAATGAAGTCTGGGAAACCAGGCTTTTTATGTACCGTGAATATTATAAATTTTCTGAAAGTTCTTGACAATTGATGTCAAAGTGGTAAGATTAGGAGGTAGAAATGAAGAACTAGAAGGAGAACAAGATGAGAAGTGATATGATCAAAATGGGGATCGACCGAGCACCAGCACGTGGTCTCCTTTATGCAACAGGGCAAGTAAAATCAGCAAAGGATATGCAAAAGCCCTTTATTGCCATTTGTAACTCCTATATTGATATCGTTCCAGGCCATGTTCACCTGCGTGAATTAGCAGATGTTGCCAAGGAAGCTATTCGCGAGGCTGGTGGGATTCCTTTTGAATTTAATACCATCGGTGTCGATGATGGGATTGCGATGGGCCATATCGGGATGCGTTACAGTTTGCCATCTCGTGAGTTGATCGCAGATGCTGCTGAAACAGTCATCAATGCCCACTGGTTTGATGGTGTTTTCTATATTCCCAACTGTGATAAGATTACACCAGGAATGATTTTGGCAGCCATGCGGACCAATGTGCCTGCCGTATTTTGTTCTGGTGGACCCATGAAGGGTGGCGTTGACATGACAGGGCATCAGGCGACGCTCTCAAGTTTGTTTGAAGCTGTCGGTACTTATCAAGCTGGTGATATGGGCATGGATGAACTGGATTTCTTGGAAAAAAATGCCTGTCCAACCTGTGGCTCTTGCTCTGGTATGTTTACTGCCAATTCCATGAACTGTTTGATGGAAGTATTAGGCCTTGCTCTTCCTGGAAATGGTACCATCCTAGCTGTTTCAGATGAAAGACGGGAATTGGTTCGCCAAGCGGCCAAACAATTGGTAGAGAATATTAAAAAGGATATCCGCCCACGGGATATTGTGACCAAAGAAGCCATCGACGATGCGTTTGCGCTCGATATGGCCATGGGTGGTTCTACCAATACTGTGCTTCATACACTGGCTATTGCGCGTGAAGCAGGGATTGATTATGACCTTAAGGACATTAACGAGATTGCCAAGAAAACACCTTATCTCTCTAAAATTGCACCTTCAAGTGTCTACACTATGCATGATGTGCATGAAGCTGGTGGTGTTCCAGCCATTATCAATCAGTTGATCAAAAAAGGTGCCATTAAGGGTGATCGTATTACGGTTACTGGTAAAACCTTAAAAGAAAATGTAGCTGGTGCTGAAATCAAAAATGAAGAAATTATCCATCCAATCGAGCATCCGATTTCACCTGTAGGTGGTTTGTCGATCCTTTACGGAAATATCGCTCAAGATGGGGCTGTTATCAAGGTCGGTGGGGTCGATCCATCTGTGACCACTTTCCGTGGTAAAGCTATTTGTTGCGATTCACAAGATCAAGCCCTTGAGTTGATTGACAATGGAACAGTCAAGAAGGGCCATGTCGTTGTCATTCGTTACGAGGGTCCTCAAGGTGGACCTGGTATGCCAGAGATGCTAGCGCCAACCTCTAAGATTGTCGGACGCGGTCTTGGTAAGGATGTGGCACTGATTACGGATGGTCGTTTCTCAGGAGCTACTCGTGGGATTGCTATTGGTCACGTTTCTCCAGAAGCAGCAGAAGGTGGTAATATCGCCCTAATAGAAGATGGCGATGAAATTGTGATTGATCTTCCAAATCGTACCCTTGATCTACTTGTCGATGAAGCAACCCTTGAAGAACGTCGCAAACATTTGAAACCTTTCAAATCAAAAATTTCAAGTGGTTGGTTGCGTCGCTATACAGCCTTTGCCAAATCAGCCAATGTCGGCGGAACTTTGATGAGTGACGAAGAATTCGAAGAACGTAAAGCAGAACGTCAAGCACAAGAAAAAAACTAAGAACATTCTTTCCGAAGAGTTTGTGATATTTTTCTCTGAAACCCTTGCAAATTTGGTTAAAAATGTTATCATAGTATACAAGGTTTTGAATTTTTAGACAATTCGAAAAAAACAACTACTAAAGGAGGTCCATGTGAAGAAAATTGAACTTAAAGAAGCACGCTCTGGTGCTGATTTGATTCTTGATACACTTCTTGAACTTGGGATTTCAACTATCTTTGGATATCCTGGCGGAGCGGTTCTTCCTTTGTATGATGCTATTTACAAAAATGACAAGATTAATCATATCTTATCTCGTCATGAGCAAGGAAGTCTGCACGAAGCTGAAGGTTATGCCAAATCAACTGGTAAACTCGGTGTTGCTCTTGTAACGAGTGGTCCTGGTGCCACTAATGCTATTACAGGGATTGCAGATGCTATGAGTGATAGCGTACCTCTCCTAGTCTTTACTGGTCAGGTCGCAACACCAGGTATTGGTAAGGATGCCTTCCAAGAGGCTGACATTGTCGGAATTACCATGCCGATTACAAAATACAATTATCAGATTCGCGATACAGCTGATATTCCTCGTATTATTAGGGAAGCGGTTCATATTGCAACAACTGGTCGTCCTGGTCCAGTTGTTATCGACCTCCCTAAAGATGTCGTAGCTAAGGAAACAGCCTTCATCAACGATCCTGAAATTAATCTTCCAAGTTACCAACCGACGCTAAGACCAAACGAAATGCAAATCAAGAAAATCTTGAAGCAGTTGGGTAAAGCTAAGAAGCCGGTTATTGTAGCTGGAGGTGGGGTCTCTTATTCTGAATCTGCTAAGGAGCTAGTTGCTTTTGCAGAACGCTACCAAATCCCAGTTGTCACAAGTCTTCTAGGACAAGGGACAATTGCTACTAGCCACCCCCTTTTCTTGGGTATGGGTGGTATGCACGGTTCATATGCGGCTAACATTGCTATGACCGATGCTGACTTTATGCTTGCTATTGGTTGTCGTTTTGATGATCGTTTGACAGGTAATCCTAAAACATTTGCTAAAAATGCTAAGGTTGTCCATATTGATGTAGATCCAGCTGAGATTGGTAAAATTATTGCAGTGGACCTTCCAGTTG
>CABSQC010000040.1 GCA_902479835.1 uncultured Streptococcus sp.
ACGCTGATTTCATCAGCTTTTACAGCCCTACTCAACTGTGCGGAGGTGGGACGACGAAATCGAATTCTAACGAATTACCGATTTCTGTCCCACTCTCATATTTTTTACCAAAAAAAGAGCCAGTAGGCTCTTTTTACTTATTCTTCTGTCACAAATTGACTGAGGACACCGTTGACAAATCGTGAAGAGGTTTCATCTGAAAAGGCCTTGGCCAATTCTACCGCTTCATTGACTGCGACGATCTGTGGTGTATCAAACTCTGTCATTTCATAAATTCCCAGACGAAGGATATTTTTCTCTACCAAGGTCAAGCGCTCAACAGTCCAGCCGGTTTTCAAATGTTGACCGATTTGTTGGTCTAGTTGATCTTTTGACTGATAGACACCCGTCACGAGATTCATGAGAAAGGCAGGAAGATCGACTTCTTTGTCTTCTGCTAGGTCCTTATCATGTAGATAAGCAAAGCGACAAGCTTCAACAATGTCTCCATCGTATTCCAAGGCCATCAAGGCTTGGAAGGCGCGCTCACGCAAATCTCGACGTGATTCTAATAAAATTTCATCAGTCATTGAGGAAGTCCTCATTAAACAAGTCTTTCAAGTCTGGTTTTGGAGATTTTTCCGTTGCGATACCAACAACGTGAATGTTGACAGCATCCAAGGTTACATCTGCCATATCATAAACTGCAGACTTGATTGCTTTTTGAATGGCTACAGCGACAGATGGTACAGCCACTCCATATTCTAAATAGAGATAGATGTCTACTGAAACTTGACCATCTTCTTCTGTATGAAGGTAGACGCCACGTCCAAGGGAGCGTTTGGATAAGCTATCTGAAACACTCTTGTTTTCAAGCGAATAGACACCCTCAACTTTTGCTGTCGCAATCGCAATAATTTTTTCTAATACACGTGGTGCAATAACGATGTCACCAAATTGTTCAGTTGCCATAGAAGTTCCTTTCTATTTGACACCCTGAGATGTCTCTTATGCACGAGAAACGTAAGTTCCTTCAGTAGTGTTAATGACCAATTTTTGTCCAGCTTCGATGAAGTCAGGAACGTTTACGACCAAACCAGTTTCCATTGTAGCAGGTTTACCAGAACCAGTCACTGTAGCACCTTTGATAGATGGTTGAGTTTCTGCAACAGTTAATTCAACAGTTGTAGGAACTGTTACACCGATTACTTCGCTTCCGTAGAATTGAATTTTTACTTCTGAGTTTTCAAGGATGTAAAGCAATTCTTGTTCTACGTTCACCACTGGAATTTCATATTGGTCATATGTTTCAGTGTTCATGAAGTAGGCTGTATCATCCATTTTGTACAAGTATTGAGCTGGAACAGTTTCGATAATCGCTTGTTCAAATTTTTCTTCTGGACGGTAGCTTGTATCAAATGTTGAACCAGTACGGACATCACGCAATTTCATACGCATGATAGTGTTTCCTTTACCTGGTTTGTGGTGGCTAGCTTCCAAAACGCGGATCAATTTTCCGTCAGCTGTTTCAAAAGTCATACCAGCTTTCAATTTACTTGCTTCGATCATGTTTTATTACCTCTTTTTTAAAAATAGATTACTCTTTATTGTAACACACTATTTGATTTTTCTCAAACAGCAATTTTCTCTTTTTCGGAAGGCTAGAAGGCGGAGAGAGATTACAGGAACGAGTCCTTAGAATCTCTATATCTCCAACTCCATCTTCACTATTCCTTATTGGTCCACAGGCACAATATTACCATCCGCATCTTTGGTGACATGGACATATTTTCCATCTACTTCAATGTAGAAGGTATGAGGCTTGTCTTGCGCTGGAGAGGCTTGTTTTTGAAGGTCATTGCCAAGGGCTTGACCCAAGTTCATCCCCATGATCATGTTCATGCCATTGCCACCTTCATTTTTAGCAGCTGCCACCAAGGCCTCATTGCGAGCACGACGCTCTTCGATTTCAATGGTATTGTACTTCATCGCCGCCAATTCACTGTCCAGTTTATTGACCTTGGCCATACTGTCTGCATCATAGCTCAAATCTTCAATGAGGACATTGGTTAATTCGATACCATATAATTCTGTCCAAGTTTTGTTGACTTCGCGTTTTGCAACTTCATTAAAAACATCTTGGTCCGCATTGATGTTGTAAATATCCGCCTTATTTTCTGCTGTATATTTTGAAATGGCCACTGCAATTTTTGGTGCCAGATTTTGGCGCAAGGTGCCCTGAGCCACATCTTCCAAGGTAAACGGCTTATCTGCAGTGATTTGACGACTGACTGCACTGATGTAAAAGAGTACAGGATCTGCTACTTTAACATCATAAAGACCATAAAAACGAATGCTAAGAAGTTGTTGGTAACGGTCGCTAAAGTACTCAACTGGATTTTGAGTGCCAAATTTATTTCCTGTAAAAGGTTGCATCCGCACAAAAATAATTTCTTGTTGGGTGACCACTTGGCCTCCAAATGAGAAACGATTCTTGAACTGATCCCACGTTCCTTTCACACCACCCTTTTCAAACAACCAGGCATTTTCACCGGCTTGCCATTCGTGACTCCCTGCTTCTAGAAGGTCTCCTAGAAACGTTCCATTATTGACCAAGAGAGCAACATAGCCTTGAGGAACAATGACAACAGATCCATCTGTCAATAGACCTGTATTTTGGTTGCTCTGGCGAGAGCGCCCATCTGGATCTTTGGTCAAGAGCTGTCCCTTAATGGCCAAAGCTGTTGCTGGAACAGCTTCTGGCAAGGTAATGGCTTCCTTAAATTTACTATCTTGAAAACTTGAAATGCCCGCTGAAAGGGCTGCTTTAATAAATCCCATACATTCTCCTATCTGTAGAATTCAATTTCATCCACAACTTCGTAGACATCCAAGACCCAATCTTTTGGATTGTGCTTCAAGGATGCTTGGCAATATTCACACTTGTCGATTGAATCAATCGTCAATGGCGCACCACAGTTCGGACAATGATCACTAACGACTTCTGAATTCTTAATGATCTCTGTCTGCGCTCCATGTTCACGGAGGAAGACCATGCGGTAAACGGTAAAGAGATCTTTGGTTGGATCCCCTTCGATCACACGACCCGTTTCATCATTTCGGATGTAATCTCTCATCGTCGATGACAGAATGACTTCGATGCGGTCATTGCCTTCTGGATTTTCGATAAAGTCTTTGATCTTTGAATCTTCCACACGCACGCGCTCTAGAACATTGGTTGTTTTGGCACGAATATGTTCTTGTAACTGCGTCAAGTGCTGCTCATAAAGACTCGTACTTTCTAAATTCCGTACGGAATTCCAATCTTTTTCTGTCCAAGCAGACTGCAATTGAAGATAAACCAGCTTGACTTGCGACAAGAAGCGGTCTTCATCAAACATTGGATCCAGTTTACGGATGCGGCGAATCGCTTCATAGTTATTTTCAATTGGTCGACCGGCCCGCTCTTCGGTTGTCCGTTTTGGACCACTATTTGAAGAGAATGATTCATCACTATCATTAGCCTCTTTTGCAATATTATAGACAAATCCAATCAATCCAACGATGGCGACAACCGCTACCGCTCCACCAGACTCTGATCCAGAACTAGAACTGTAGCTACTGGATCCACCAGACCAGCTACTGCCACCAGACCAGCTACTTCCCCCTCCAGACCAGCTACTACCACCACCACCGCCAGAATGAATAGTGCTACTACCACCACTATGCGTATTGCCGACACCAGCATGAGCAGAAGGAGCAAATACAAATAGCAAGACTACTAGAAGAATTCCAACTATTACACTTCGTTTTTTCATAGGCCTCTTTTCTTATCTTTGTTTGTTACACAGGGGTTAAGAAAATACTGTCTATTTTATAGGACAATCAATTCTTTAGGAGCAAGAGTCAAGACTTCACAGCCAGTTTCTGTGATCAAGAGGTCATCTTCGATCCGCACACCAGAGAGTCCTTCGATATAAATACCTGGCTCATCTGTTAAGACCATCCCTGCTTGAATCGCTTCTTTAGACGTTTGGCTGAAGTATGGTTCTTCGTGGATATCTAGCCCAATTCCATGACCGATTCCATGAGTAAAGTATTGACCATAGCCGGCCGCTTCGATCACATCACGTGGAATTTTATCAAAATCACGGAAGCCAAGTCCATCTTTAGCAGCAGCAATCAAGGCTTGATTGGCTTTCAAAACCGTTTCGTAAATTTCTCTTTCCTTGTCGCTGACATGTCCAGCATAGATGGTCCGTGTCATATCGCTGACATAGTGGTCATACAAGCAACCAAAATCAAGGGTCAAGGCATCTCCTGCTGAAATCACCCGATCACTTGGAGTCGCATGAGGCATGGCAGAGCGTTCACCAGCTGCTGAGATAATATCAAAAGATACACCAGAAGCTCCCAACTCCCGCATTCTAAAATCGAGAAAAGTCGCTGCTTCCAACTCTGTCGTTTTCCCTACCTTGATATAGTCTAAAATATCATGGAAGGCTTGGTCAGAGATGCTACAAGCTTTTTTAATGGCTGCAATCTCCGTTTCATCTTTAATCAAGCGCAATTCCATTACAAAGTTCGCTAGGGATTGAAGATTGATGCCACTGAAAACAGAAGCCATACGGGCATGGTAGGCTACCGTCACTTCGTCCTCAAAACCAAGTTCTTTGATTCCAAGGTCCTTAACGATCTCTGCAGCTGCAGTCAACTCATCGCGGGTTTCCACAATTTCTACAAAGGGGAAACAAGTCGCATGAGCATGAATGGTGTAGCGCGAATCCGTAAAGAGTACCACGCGTTCTTCTGTCACCAAAGCGGTCCCGTTTGAACCCCAGAAATTGGTCAAATAATAAACATTTTTCAAATTGTTAACCAATACCGCTTTGAGGTTTTGGGCTTTCATTTTGCTTCTTAAGTTGCTGATCCGTTGATTCATTGTAATTTTCCTTTCAAATATTGTCCTGTGTAGCTAGCAGGATTTGCTGCTACTTCTTCTGGTGTTCCGGTCGCAATAATGGTTCCACCACCGACACCGCCTTCGGGCCCTAAATCGATGATATGATCTGCTGTCTTAATGACATCCAAATTGTGCTCAATCACAAGGACCGTATTGCCATCATCTACAAATCGCTCTAAGACTTTGATCAAGCGAGAAATGTCTTCGGTATGGAGTCCAGTCGTTGGTTCATCCAAGATATAGAAGGATTTTCCTGTAGAGCGCTTGTGCAATTCAGAAGCCAACTTCATCCGTTGCGCCTCCCCACCTGAAAGAGTAGTCGCTGGTTGGCCTAGTGTTACATAGCCCAAGCCCACATCTTGGATGGTCTTGAGTTTGCGTTCAATTTTTGGAATGTGCTTGAAGAATTCAACTGCCTTGTTGACCGTCATATCCAGCACTTCTGCAATATTTTTTTCCTTGTAGTGGACTTCAAGGGTCTCACTATTGTAACGACGTCCATGGCAGACCTCACAAGGAACGAAGACATCTGGCAAGAAGTGCATTTCAATCTTGATGATCCCATCTCCTGAGCAGGCTTCACAACGCCCGCCCTTGACATTGAAACTAAAGCGGCCTTTTTTATAGCCCCGAATTTTGGCTTCATTGGTCTGAGCAAAGAGATCGCGAATGTCATCGAAGACGCCTGTATAGGTCGCTGGATTGGAACGAGGAGTCCGACCAATCGGGCTTTGATCAATGTCGATCAAGCGATCGATATGCTCAATCCCCTGAATGGTCTTGTATTTCCCTGGTTTTTCCGAATTGCGGTTGAGTTTTTGAGCGATGGCTTTTTTCAAGATGCCATTGATCAAGGTCGATTTTCCAGAACCGGAAACTCCAGTGACTGCGATAAATTTGCCTAGAGGAAAGCGCGCTGTAATGTCTTGTAAGTTATTCTCACTGGCTCCTGTAATTTCAATAGAACGGCCATTCCCCGAACGGCGCTCTGTTGGAACCGGAATCTTGCGTTTACCGGACAAGTACTGACCCGTGATAGATTTGCTGTTGCGAGCCACCTGCTTTGGAGTTCCAGCCGCAACGATCTCTCCCCCAAAGACACCGGCACCTGGGCCGACGTCGATCAGATAGTCTGCCTCTCTCATGGTATCCTCATCGTGTTCGACGACGATCAAGGTATTGCCTAAATCGCGCATCTTCTTGAGGCTAGCAATCAGGCGGTCATTGTCCCTTTGATGGAGGCCAATAGACGGCTCATCCAAAATATAAAGGACCCCAGAGAGGTTGGAACCGATCTGGGTTGCCAAACGAATGCGCTGGCTTTCTCCACCTGATAAGGTCCCAGCCGATCGTGACAGGGTCAAGTAATTGAGCCCCACATTGTTTAAGAAGGTCAAGCGATCCTTAATCTCTTTTAGGATCGGTCTTGCAATTGTTGCTTCATTGTCCGTTAAGACCAGCTTATCCACGGCTTTTAAGTGGTCCGCAATCGATAGATCTGACACTTCCCCAATATGCATCCCCTTTTCTCCTCCGACACGAACAGAGAGAGCTTGGTCATTGAGACGGTAGCCATGGCAGGTCGCACAGGTCAATTCGTTCATATAAGAGCGCATTTGGTTGCGGGTGAAATCACTATTGGTCTCACGGAAACGACGGTGAATATTGTTTACGACCCCTTCAAAAGGAATCTCAATATCGCGAACCCCACCAAACTCATTTTCATAGTGGAAGTGGAATTCCTTGCCATTTGACCCATAGAGGACCAAGTCCTTTTCTTCTTGAGAAAGATCAGAAAAAGGTCGGTCCATATCAACTCCAAAATGGATCATGGCCTGCTCCAACATCTGTGGATAGTAGTTGGAAGAGATCGGATTCCAAGGAGCAAGTGCTCCTTCGCGAAGGGTTAAGCGATCATCTGGCACCACCAAATCCAAGTCCACCTCTAGCTTAATACCCAGCCCATCACAGTCTGGACAAGATCCGAAAGGCGCATTGAAAGAAAAGAGGCGGGGCTCTAATTCAGGGACGGTAAAGCCACAGACTGGACAAGCATAATGCTCAGAAAAGAGTAGCTCCTTGCCATCCATGGTATCAATCACGACATAACCATCCGCAATTCGAAGAGCTGCTTCAATCGAATCAAAGAGCCGCGAGCGGATGCCCTCTTTGATCACGATTCGGTCCACAACTACTTCAATCGTGTGCTGCTTGCTTTTAGATAGTTCTTGAACCTCTGTCACATCATAGATCTCACCATCGACCCGCACCCGGACATAGCCGTCTTTTTGCACCTTTTCAATGATATTCTTGTGCTGGCCTTTTTTCTTGCGAATAATAGGAGCTAGAATTTGCAGGCGTTGGCGCTCTGGTAATTCCAAGACTTGATCGACAATTTGCTCAACCGAAGAAGCGGTAATAGCGCCATGTCCATTGATACAATAAGGCGTCCCTACACGCGCATAGAGCAGGCGCAGGTAGTCATTGATCTCTGTTGCCGTCCCCACTGTAGAACGTGGGTTTTTACTGGTCGTTTTTTGGTCGATGGAAATGGCTGGACTCAAGCCGTCAATGGAGTCGACATCTGGTTTTTCCATATTTCCCAAGAATTGCCGGGCATAGGCCGATAAGCTCTCCACGTAGCGGCGCTGACCTTCTGCATAGAGGGTATCAAAGGCCAGACTGGACTTTCCAGAACCAGACAAACCCGTCACCACGACTAATTTGTCCCGTGGAATTTCCACGTCTATATTTTTTAAATTATGGGCGCGTGCCCCATGAATGACAATTTTATCTTGCATCTTTGTTCTTTCTAGTCCATTATTGCTTACCATTATACCAAAAAAAGTGAGATTCTATTACCCAAAAGGATGATTTTGTAGTATAATAGTACGGTGTGAAAAAATCTGAAAAATGAGAAAGGATAAGGGATATGAAACAAGTTTTTCTCTCTACAACAACTGAATTTAAAGAGATTGATACGCTTGAACCGGGTACTTGGATCAATCTCGTCAATCCGACTCAAAATGAATCACTCGAAATCGCTAACGCCTTCGATATTGATATTGCCGACCTCCGAGCACCGCTCGATGCGGAAGAAATGTCTCGTATTACCATTGAAGACGAGTACACCCTGATTATCGTAGACGTGCCGGTTACAGAAGAAAGAAATAACCGCACCTACTACGTAACCATCCCGCTTGGTATTATCA